>NZ_DICZ01000005.1:0-37896 GCF_002417895.1 Lactobacillus sp. UBA5813 | reverse complement strand
CTTAACTTAATGACATTGAATTTGTTTGCTAATCCCTTTTTTGTTTTTTCTAGATATTTAAATAATGGCAAAAATCTGTTGAGCAATGCTAAAGCAAAAGACCGCCAGGCTAGTTGCTCCTAAAATATCGGAAGGGTAGTGCGCTTTTAAACTCAACCGAGAGATGACGACCATCACCCAAATCCCCAATAGAATCAGGGCAAATCCTAAACCAAAATCTTTGCCAAACAGCTGCAGCAAAATCAACACCATGGTTGTTGCTCCAAGCACGTGTCCGCTTGGAAAGCTGTAGCCATCATCCAAATCGGATGCCATAATTGGTCGCCGACGCTTGATGGAATGCTTTAACAAAATTCCGAGCAAATCAGTAATGCCAAGGGTACCTAAAACCCAAATAGCAGTTGTATAGTGATTTTCGTTAATTAAAGCGCTGGCCAATAGGACAGCCCAGACCACCATTAATTTTGGATCGTTCAAAAACGCAATAATCTGCCATTTAAAACCATCTCGCTGTTTCACTAATTTGTGGTGAAGCCAGTGGTCAAAAAGATTGAAGCGCCGTGAGGTTTTAATATTGAAAATCAATATCAGCAAGATAAGTGCTGATACCAATGAAACAATAATTTTATCCATTCTTTCTTTTCGTTCCCTAATTTAAACAAAATTCATTCAACTGTTATTCTAACAGGAATTTAAAATAAGTCGCGGAATTTGAATAAAACTTAGGAATTAATTTTCTTCATCGAAGACAATTTTATCGTTGATTGGGTAAGTGATTAACTTATTGCTATCCAAGTTTTCTTTGTGCAGATCAACCTTGGTGATGTGCTTGTTGTCATAAACATGCAAGCCGTCAGCATCTGATTCAACAGTGATGGATTTGCCCGTCTTATCGGCGATCAACCAGTGCAAAGGAGAGATTTGCATCTTGTCGTTGAAATTGATGCTAACCAAATTGAGTTTGGTCAAAAGCTTTTTAGCTTCATCAACGCTGGCACATTGACCAAAAACCATGGAATAAATTCAAATGGGGTAACGTTGTCTTTTCCTTCTTGAACATCAAAGGCTTTGAAGTTGTCAGGATAGTTCAGGCCGGCCATGCCCAAGCCTTTTTCATTGGCGGCGTCGAAGTAGAGTGGATATTCATCAGCTACTAAGGCGATTCCGATTAAGGCATAATGTTGCTTCATATCAGGCATTTTGCGGTATTTGAAAGGGTAATTACAACTTCTTGACAAAATGAAATTTCAAGGTCGAGGTTGCGACCAAAGTAGTGATCCTTAGGACTAAAAACGATTGATGTGCACATATGCTATATCTCTTTTCATGTAAACTAAATCATTATAATTTCTAATAATAGTGAAAGTTTACCCTTTTGGATATAGGGAATCAAGACGTGCAGCCAGCTTTATGGAATTTTAAGAAATTTCTTTCTAACGCAAAAATGACCATCCCTTGTGGGACGGTCATTTCACTTAATTGGAGGAGAGTACAGGATTTGAACCTGCGCGCCAGGGATAAACCTGGTTCGCCGGATTTCGAGTCCGGTGCATTACCACTCTGCCAACTCTCCAAAACAAAATTATTATAGCAATCTTTTCAAAATAGGTAAAATAAAATCCTAAAATAATTGCTTATAAATATTTACCAATCAATATAGAAGAAAAAATTGTGATTGCCATATATAAAACAATGCCATAAAATTAAAACAAAATGAGAGATTGGAGCGTGTGTTCCAACCCCTTTTGGTATATTCACTTCTATTGAATTAGAGAATAATGGTGAAAATTATGACTCATGAAAAACATAATGCTCCCCAGCTGAAAAGAACTATGTCTGCGGGACAAATGGAAATGATCTCTCTTGGCGGTGCCATCGGGGTTGGTTTGTTTATGGGGTCAAGCTCAACGATTAAATGGACTGGGCCTTCGGTTTTGCTGGCTTACATGTTTGTCGGCCTCATTTTGTACATCGTCATGCGTGCTCTGGGTGAAATGCTGTACGTCAATCCCGGTACTGGCTCCTTTGCCGATTATGCAACCGAATACGTGCATCCCTTGGCCGGCTATCTAGCGGAATGGGCGAATGTCTTCGAATATATCGTGGTTGGCATGTCCGAAGTCGTTGCCGCGACTGAATATTTGAAATACTGGTGGCCACACATCAGCGCTCTGTGGTCAGGCATTATCATCATTGCTTTTTTGCTTTTAGCCAACCTGGCATCCGCCAAAGCCTATGCCTCACTTGAATTTTGGTTTGCCATGATCAAAGTCATCACCATTATCTTGATGATCATCCTCGGCTTTATCGTTATCTTCTTCGGTGTGGGCAACAGCGGTCATCCAACTGGCTTTTCCAACTTGTGGGCTCACGGCGGCTTCTTTACCGGCGGGGTGAAAGGCTTCTTCTTCTCCATGTCGATCATTGTCGGTTCATATGAAGGAATCGAATTGCTCGGAATTTCTGCAGGGGAAGTAGCCAACCCGCAAGAAGCAATTGCTAAAAGCGTTAAATCAGTACTTCTAAGAATTTTGATTTTCTACGTTGGTGCGATTTTCGTAATTGTCACTATCTATCCATGGAATAAGTTGGATTCGCTGGGTTCACCGTTTGTTACGACCTTTGCTAAGGTGGGCATTACAGCAGCAGCCAGCATCATCAATTTCGTCGTTTTAACCGCGGCGCTGTCAGGAGCCAATTCCGGCATCTATTCATCGAGTCGGATGCTGTTCAAGCTTTCGCATGATGGGGATGCGCCAAAGATGTTCAAGCATATTTCCAAGAGAATCGTGCCTGACCATGCAATCATGGCTATCTCAACTGGAATTTTCGTCGGTTTTATCCTCAACATGATTGCTTCTAACTTTAATCACTCCGCGTCCGATCTGTTCGTGGTTGTCTTCAGTTCCTCAGTTCTGCCGGGAATGATTTCATGGTTCGTGATTTTGCTGGCGGAATTGCGTTTTCGGAAAAACAATCCGGATATTCTTAAAAAGCATCCCTTTAAGCTGCCACTTTATCCATTCTCTAATTATTTTGCCTTTGTCATGCTTTTGGTAATCGTCATTTTCATGTTCATCAATCCTGACACTAGAATTTCGGTTATCGTTGGCGCCTTGGTTTTGATTGCGGCTACGATTGCCTATTTAGTTCGCCATAAGAGAAAAACCACAAAATATTGAGTTTGTCTTTGTAAAAAATCATATATATGGTAGTCTAAACATGATTGTTTTTTAAAAAGGGGAATAAAAAATGGCAATTTTGGAACAACCATATTTGGATCTGCTGCAAAAAATCATGACAGAAGGCCATGATAAGAGTGACCGGACTGGTACCGGCACCAAGAGTCTTTTTGGTGCACAAATGCGTTTTGATCTCTCAAAGGGCTTTCCTTTATTAACAACCAAGAGAGTTCCTTTTGGCCTGATTAAAAGCGAGCTTTTGTGGTTCTTAAGAGGAGATACCAACATTCGCTTCTTGCTGCAGCATAAAAACCATATTTGGGATGAATGGGCCTTTAAGAACTGGGTTAACTCAGATGAATATCAAGGTCCTGATATGACTGATTTTGGTTTGCGCTGCCAGAGCGATCCTGACTTCAACAAGATTTATCAAGAAGAGATGAAAAAATTCGATCAGCGCATCCTCGATGACGAAGATTTTGCCAAAAAATACGGCAACTTGGGCGACGTTTACGGTGCACAATGGCGTCACTGGGAGAAGCGCGATGGCAATGGCTTTATCGATCAAATTCATAATGTCATTGAACAAATTAAGCATACGCCGGATTCACGCCGCATGATTGTAACGGCATGGAATCCAGAAGACGTGCCAAACAGTGCGCTTCCACCTTGCCATGTAATGTTTCAATTTTATGTTGCTGACGGCAAGTTGAGCGTTCAGCTTTATCAACGAAGCGGCGACATGTTTTTAGGCGTTCCGTTCAACATTGCCAGCTATTCGCTGCTTTTGAATATGATTGCCCGCAAAACTGGCTTAGAGGTCGGCGAATTCATTCATACTTTGGGGGATGCGCATATTTACCGCAACCACTTCAAGCAAGTCGAAGAATTGCTAAGCAGAAAGCCCTATGATTCGCCGCAATTGTGGCTCAATCCTGACAAAAAGAAGATCGAAGATTTCGAGATGTCTGATATCAAGGTCTTAGACTACAAGCACCACGGCACCATTAAGGCGCCAGTCGCAGTATAGAGGTAAATGATGATTACGTTTGTATGGGCTGAAGATGAGCAGCATGGCATCGGCTATCAAGGACATTTGCCTTGGCATCTGCCGGCTGACATGAAGCATTTTAAAGAAAAAACGCTGGGTCATCCCGTTTTAATGGGAAGAAAGACTTTTGCCAGCTTGCCGCACCTATTGCCTAAAAGGCAGCATTTGGTGTTAACGCATAATATTGATTTTCAAAAAAAGTACGTGGACAATCCGCAAGTTTCAGTCTTCTTGAATGAGCAAGACCTATTAAAATATCTGGCTGCTCATCAGGCAGATGATATTAAAGCCATCGGTGGCGTCTCAATTTTTAAACTGCTGGAGAAACAGGTCGATGTGCTTGAAAAAACTGTCATTCATCACAGGTTTGAGGTTGATACCTACATGCCCGAGATCGATTATTCAGACTTTAAAATTATTAAAAAAGAGCAGCATGAGCCAGATGAACGCAACAAGTTTGCCTATGATTTTCTGACTTATAAAAGAAAGTAAAGAATCCTGCATTTTTGCAGGATTCTTTTAGTATAAGTTATAATATATGCATAAATTTTTAGGTGAGGGAAAATTTATGGACGAAAAGCAAACTAGTTTAAATGGTCTGACGCACGAAGAGGTCAAGCAGCGCGTCCAGGCCGGCAAAGTCAACAAGGCGGTGGACGATCAGTTCAAGTCCAACGCACAGATTATCAAAGAAAATGTTGTTACGTATTTCAACTTAATCTTCCTCGTTTTGGCTTTATTGCTAGTACTTGTCGGGGCTTGGAATGATTTGACTTTCTTGCCGGTCATTATTTTGAACACGGTAATTGGGATCGTGCAGGAAATTCGCGTTAACGAATCGCTGTTGACCGGTGAATCAGACGAAATCAAAAAGACCAAGGATAGCGGATTAATGTCAGGTTCCTTCGTCGTCTCCGACAAGGCTTATGCTCGTTTGGAAAAAGTGGGCAAGGATTCCTACATTTCCAAACTGACTCTTGAAGCCAAAAAATGGGTGCGGCGAGAAGTCGGAAATGGTGCGCTCAATCAATAAAATGATTAAATGGATCGGCATCATTATCATTCCTTTGGGCCTCGCCTTGTTTTGCCAAGCCTTTTTCTTCAATCATGCCAGTTTGCAGCGCAGCATCGTTTCGATGGAAGCTGCTTTGATCGGGATGATTCCGGAAGACCTCTATCTATTAACTACGATCAGATTGGCACTTTCCGCAACCGCGCTTGCCCGCCAGCAGGTCATGCTGCACGATATGAAGAGCATCGAAGCTTTGGCGCATGTCAATGTCCTTTGCGTCGATAAAACCGGGACCATTACCGAGCCGAAGATGGGCGTTGAAAAAGCCATCGTTTCAAAGGCCAGTCCTGCATTGAGTTAAGACCAGCTCCACCAAGAGATTGCTGATTTTGCCAAAAACATGCCCGCAGATAATTCCACGATGAAGGCTATCCATGACTTTTTCAAAAATGGCGTGCGCGAGGCGACGCAAATTGTTTCCTTCACCTCAGTTAACAAGTTTTCGGCTGTAGTTTTTGATAGTAAAACTTTAATTATTGGCGCGCCGGAAATGGTACTGCGCGATCAGTTCGCCGAATACAAAGATTAATTTGAAAACTTTGCCAATGAAGGCTACCGGGTTTTATCGTAGCGGAATATCCAAAAGTCTTGAGCGAGGACAATTCTGCCCTGACTGAAGCGGTGACGCCTTTGGGCTATATTCTACTGACCAATCCGATTAGAAAAGAAGCCAAATCCACCTTCCAGTATTTTGCCAAGCAGGGCGTGGATATCAAGGTTATTTCCGGTGACAACCCAGTCACAGTAGCCCGCGTCGCTAATCAAGCCGAAATTAGCGGGGCAGATAAATATCTTGACGCGCAGACGATTCAAGAAGGCGGCTATGAGGAAGCAGTTAAAAACTACAATGTCTTTGGCCACGTTAAACCTGCGCAAAAGCGAAAATTCGTTGAGGCACTGCAAAAGCAGGGCAATACTGTTGCCGTGACGGGTGATGGGGTCAACGATATTTTGGCAATGAAAAAAGCTGATTGTTCCATTGCCATGGCTTCAGGCAATTCCGCTGCGGTTCAAGCTTCGCAAGTGGTTCTGCTGGATTCAAATTTTGCCAGAATGCCAGAAGTGGTCAATGAAGGACGCCGCGTGGTCGACAATGTCCAGCGTTCAGCCAGTCTGTTTTTGGTTAAAAATATTTTCTCATTCCTGATGGCAATTTTTGCTTTGGTCATGACCATCAACTATCCGCTTCAGCTTTCACAATTACGATGATTTCCGCTTTTACGATCGGTCTGCCTTCATTCCTGCTTGCACTTGAAGAAAATGAGCAGCGCATCCGCGGCAAATTCATTCCCAATGTGCTGGCAAAAGCCTTTTCAGGTGGTCTAACCGATTGGCTGGTCGGCATCATGGTTATGTATCACATTTCCGCACCACTGAATAAATTCCGAGCAGCCGTCATGGCAGTCTCAATCATCGGCGTGATTTTATGCATCATTTTCTTGCATGGCTTGTTCTCATTAACCATGCTGCGGACAAGATCAATCTTTGTTTTGCTCGTTTTGTTCTTTGCTACGGTCACGGTCTTTAGATGGCTGTCGCATATTTCAGATGGGATTGCCGAAGTGCTGGTCGTGTTTGATCAAAAAGGCAAAAACATGACTTTTGCTGACCTGCACGAAGCTTATCAGCGTGGCAGAAAAAATAATTAAAAAATTATTTGACAATCTTAAAATCAGATGATAGATTATTAACAACGAATTAAAAAAACATCTTGAAAAGCAGAGTAGCTATCGTTTTTATTGTTAAAGAGAACTGACAGTTGGTGAGAGTCAGTCAATAAGGCATAGTGAACATGGGCTTGGAATGATGATTATCAGTGATATTTAGCTGATAACGGGTTTGCATCCGTTAACATTGCAAGCTGTTTCTTGACAGCTAGTGAGGTTTATCCGCGTGAGCAGGTAGACGAATTAAAGGTGGTAAAACGAAGCACTCGTCCTTTTCAATGGGATGAGTGCTTTTTTCTTTGCCAAAAGGGGAGAATAAAAATGAGAAGAAGACGCAGAAATACGATTGTTTGGTCAATTATTGTCCTGGTAATTTTAGTAGCCGGCTGGTTTAGTTTTGGACCAGGCCTCAACTTCGGAAGCAATAATTCCAAAGTTGTTACCGTCGGGGTTGTCGGCGAAAGCAAAGGTGATGAAGCAATTTGGAAGAGCATTGCTAAGACCGCCAAAGAAAAATATGGCATTACGATTAAAATCAAGAACTTTACTGACTACAACCAGCCAAACAAAGCTTTGAAGTCAGGCGATATTGACTTGAATGCCTTTCAGCACTACGCATTTTTGAAGTCTTGGAATAAGTCAAATGGCGGCGGCGTTGTAGCAATCGGTAGAACCTATATTGCTCCAATTCGTCTTTACTCAAAGAAGTACAAGAAGCTGAGTGATTTGCCTGATGGTGCCACAATTGCTATTCCAAATGACGCAACTAATGAATCAAGAGCGCTCTTCGTATTAAAGAATGCCGGTTTGATTAAATTGCGTTCTGGCAAGACTTTGGTAACTGTAGCCGATATCACTGACAATCCTAACAACTACAAGATTAAGGAAGTAGCTGCCGAACAAACCGGCCGTGTTCTTTCTTCAGTAGACGCAGCCGTTGTCAACAACGACTATGCTAGCGCGGCTGGTTTGACTGATAAGCAAGCAATCTATATCGAACCAATCAACAAGGATTCTAAGCAATGGATCAACATCATCTGCTGCAAGAAGGGTCAACAGAACAAGAAGATTTACCAAGAAGTTGTTAAGGCTTACCAAACCGCAGAAACTAAGAAGTTAGTCAAGAAGTACTACGGCAACACTGAAATTGCAGCTTGGGAAGTTAAGTTGAAGTAGGAGACAGACGAATGAGCATTATTGAATTAGAACATATTAATGTAGATTTTCCGCAAAAAAAGGGTAAAACCGTTCAGGCAGTTCATGACGTCAGTCTGAATGTCGAAAAGGGTGATATTTACGGCATCGTCGGTTTCTCCGGTGCTGGTAAATCAACCTTAGTGAGAACGATCAATTTATTGCAAAAACCAACGGCTGGGAACATCAAGGTCGATGGCAAGGACTTCATTAAGGATGGCAAGCAGGTTATTTCCAACAAGGATTTGCAACTGGCTCGCAGAAAGATCGGCATGATCTTCCAGAATTTCAACCTATTAAATGAAACAACTGTCCTTGAAAATGTCGCTTTTGCTTTGAAACACTCTAAGCTGTCCGATGAAGAATTAGAGAAAAAATCCCTTGAATTGCTTGATTTGGTTGACTTAAAGAACAAGGCCAACTTCTATCCGGTTGAGCTTTCCGGTGGTCAGCAGCAGCGTGTCGCCATCGCCCGTGCTTTGGCCAATGAACCTGACATTTTGATTTCTGATGAAGCAACGAGTGCTTTGGACCCGCAAAATACGCAGCAAATTTTGGACTTGTTGAAGAAGTTGAACAAGAAATTAGGCTTGACGGTTATTTTGATCACGCACGAAATGGATGCCGTTAAGAAAATCGCTACCAAGGTTGCTGTCATGGAGAATGGTCAAGTAATTGAAAATGGCAATTTGAAGCAAGTCTTCTTGCACCCAAAGAAGGAGCTTACCAAACGCTTTGTTGGTGGTTCACTTGAAGCCATTTCAACTTTGTCTTCACTTAACTTAGGCAAGCTTGGGCCTGATGAAGCAGTTTACCAACTGGTCTACAGCGTTGCCAACGTTACCAAATCGATTATCGTTGAACTTTATCGCGAAACCGGCGCAGAAGCTTCAATGCTTTACGGCAACGTGGAATTATTGAATGATGAGCCAATCGGAACCTTGGTTGTTTCAGTAAAAGGCGATCCAGAAAAGCAGAAGCAAGCTAGAGAATTCCTGGAGAAGCAAGACGTAACTTTGACAAGATTGGATGAAAAGGGGAATTTATATGATTAATTGGATAGCAAAAGTTTTACCAAATGTCTACCAACTTGGATGGGGCGGAGACACCGGCTGGGGTACCAGTATTTTTCAAACTTTGTTTATGACCTTCTGGTCAGCCATTTTTGGCGGAATCCTCGGAATCATCTTTGGCGTTCTGCTCGTTTTAACCAAAGAAGACGGCATCCATCCCAACAAGTTCTGGTACAACGTCTGTGACAAGATCGTTTCCATCTTCAGAGCCATTCCGTTCATTATTTTATTGGCCTTTATCGCTCCAGTGACGCAAAAAATCGTTGGTACGCAAATCGGAATGAAGGCAGCTTTGGTACCATTGACTTTAGGTGTTTTTCCATTCTACGCCCGTCAAGTGCAAGTTGCTTTGGAAAGTGTCGACTCAGGCAAGATTGAGGCTGCGCAAAGTTTGGGCGCAACCACCCGTGATATCATCTTCGATGTCTACTTGCGTGAATCTCGTTCTGAATTGATCCGCGTTTCTACCGTAACTGTCATTTCGCTAATCGGCTTGACTGCAATGGCTGGTGCCATCGGTGCCGGCGGTTTGGGTAATACCGCTATTTCATACGGTTATAACCGTTTCAACAATGACGTAACTTGGGTAGCCACTATTTTGGTTATCATCTTGATCTTTATCGTTCAAGTGGTCGGCGACTTCTTCGCTAAGAAATTAAATCATCAAAATCGCTAATAAGTTAATTTAGCAGCAGTTGAGTAAAAACTGCTGCTTTTTTATTGCAAAAAGAATGGAAATTAAAGCCCTTTACAGGTATTATAATAATGAAGATAAATTCTTATTTATTGCATAGTAAGGAGACTCAATATGACTGAAGAAAATTATCGTATTGAAAGTGACACAATTGGCCCAGTAAAGATTCCTAAAGATGCTTTGTGGGGCCCACAAACAGAACGCAGCCGCAACAATTTCCCTAGTGGCGAGTTAATGCCATTGGCAATTATCCGTGCATTCTTGCACTTGAAGAAGGCAGCTGCTGAATCCAACGTTGAAGTTGGGGATGAAACTCAAGAAAAGGGTGCTGCTATCGAGGACGCAATTGATTATCTTTTAGCATTAAGCGATGAAGATTTGCGCAAGGACTTCCCATTGCACGTGCTCCAAACCGGATCAGGAACGCAAAGCAACATGAACGTTAACGAAGTCGTTGCCAATTTAGCTAATAAATTGCATCCAGGCTTAGGCATTTTGCCAAATGATGACGTTAACCGTGGCCAATCTTCCAACGATACTTATCCAACAGTCATGAATATCGTAGCCATCGAGGCCCTTGATCAATTGGAGCCTGCGATTCAGCACTTAATTGATGAATTGGTCGTTAAGGAAAAGAAGTACTGGAAGACGGTTAAAGTTGGCCGGACTCACTTGCAAGATGCTACGCCTTTAACTTTTGGCCAAGAGCTTTCCGGCTACATTTCAGCTTTAAAGCATGATTTGTCCTACATCCAAAGTTTGAAGCCTACCTTATATGAATTGGCAATTGGTGGTACCGCTGTTGGTACTGGCCTTAATGCTGCACCAGGGATGACTGAAAAGATTGCGGGCAAATTATCTGAAGTTTATGGTCATAAATTTATCGTGGAGACGAACAAATTCTGGGGTCTGGCTCACCACTCCGGCTTGAACGTGGTTCATGGTGCCCTTAAGACATTAGCTTCTGACATGTTCAAGATTGCCCAAGATATTAGAATGCTCGCTTCTGGTCCGCGGGCTGGCTATGGCGAGCTCAATATTCCGGCTAATGAACCAGGCTCATCGATTATGCCGGGCAAGGTAAATCCAACTCAGGCTGAAGCAGTGACGATGGCTTGTGCCAAAGTATTCGGCAACGATACCACCATTACTTTCGCATCTTCTCAAGGCAACTTTGAATTGAATGTCTTTAAGACGGTGATGATCGCTAGCTTCCTTGACTCATGCAATATTTTAACGGGTGTTATTACCGGCTTTGCCGACAGAATGATTCATGGCTTGACTGTCAACAAAGACAGAATGGGCGAATTGCTTGATAATTCACTCATGACGGTTACCGCGCTTTCACCACATATTGGCTACCATGCAGCCGCTAAAATTGCGCAAGCAGCTCAAAGAGAAGGTACGACTTTGCGTGAGGCTGCGCTTAAGAGCGGCAAGGTTACGGAAGAACAATATGATGAATGGATGGACTACATGCAAATGACGAATGTTGACAAGCATGAACCGGAAGAATAGGTGAGAAAATGGACAAATATATTTTTACTCCCAATCAAGCAAGTGAATTAGCAGATGAATATGATGCTGTTATCGTAGGTGCGGGCGGTACCGGCTTAACCGCGGCTTTGCAGGCACACGAATTAGGTCTTAAGGTTGCCGTCCTTGAAAAAAATAAGGGCTTGGGCGGCAACACCAACCGGGCTTCTAGCGGGATGAATGCCGCAGAAAGTTTGGTTCAATTGCAGCATGGCATTATCGATAATAAGGAAGACTTTTATCGGGAAACCTTAAAAGGCGGCGGTCTGCTCAATGACCGCGACATGCTGCGCTACTTCGTGGATCATGCTGCTATTGCTATTTCTTGGTTGAAAGAACACGGTATTGATTTGTCAGATTTAACCATTACCGGTGGGATGAGCAAAAAACGGGCTCACCGGCCAGCTTCGATGGCTCCGGTTGGTGGCTATCTGGTAACCGGCTTGCTTAAGCAATGCGAACAAGAACAGATTCCTGTTTTTAACCAAACTAAGGTAGAAAAATTGCTCAAAGAGGATGGCAAGATCACGGGCGTGGAAGCTGCAACTGCTGAAGGCAAGAAGACGATTCACGCTAAGGCAGTATTGCTTGCTTCCGGCGGCTTCGGTGCTTCAAAAGAAATCATCAAGAAATATCGGCCAGATTTGGCAGGCTACAAGACCACCAACCAACCTGGCGCAACAGGTGATGGTTTGAAATTGGCTGAAGCTATTGGTGCCCAACTCATACAGATGAACTTCATCCAGGTTCACCCAACCGCGCAGACTGATACTGATCATACTTTCTTGATTGGTGAAGGCGTCCGCGGCGAAGGTGCGATTTTGGTTAACAAGGCGGGCAAGCGTTTTGTCAATGAATTGAATACCCGTAAGATTGTGTCAAATGCCATTACTGGTCTTAATGAAGACGGGGCCTACTTGATTTTGGATCAAGGAATTCGCGATCACTTCAAGGCAATTGAATTCTATGATTCAGTAGGCCTGGTTGAACATGGAGCCAGCTTGAAGGAATTAGCTGAAAAGATTGGCGTTAATGCTGAGAACCTAGCAGAAACTGTCGCTCAATGGAATAAGGCAGTAGCTGACCAAGAAGACAGTGAATACGGCAGAACAACCGGGATGGAACGCGGCATTGAAAAAGCGCCATACTTTGCTATCCACGTTCATCCAGCTATTCACTATACGATGGGCGGCATTCATATCACGCCTGAGACTGAAGTCTTGGACGGTAACGGCAATGTGATCCCAGGCTTGTACGCAGCTGGCGAAGTATCCGGCGGCCTGCACGGCAATAACCGGATCGGCGGCAACTCGATTGCGGAAACGGTGATTTTTGGTCGGCAAGCGGGGATGCAGATTGCGAAGAAAATTAAAGATAAGTAAGAACTAACAGAATAAAAACAAAAAGAAGTGTTATCAGAAATGGTAGTGCTTCTTTTCTTTATTTACAGATTATCGTGCATTTGCAATATGAAAGTATATATAAGGGATGCCTATAATAAAATAACCCAAAAAAATATTAAATTTTTTAGAATTAATTTTTTGCAAAATCTTTAAAAGCTTGCTAGATAAGGCATGGATTCGGATTAATAACAAAGGCCTAGAATTTGATAAATGGGCCAAAAAGCAAGTTACAAATTAAAAAACAGATGTTATATTTATCAGTGTAAACAAACAAGCAATTGAAGTTTTGTAGAGATTAATTTCAATTGCGAAAACAGAGTATCTTAATAAGAGAGAGGTTGTAGACGTATGTCAAAGAATAATTTTAAGGAACGGGTTCGGAAGATGGAACCTAAGCAAGAACGTTTCTCTATTCGTAAATTTACAGTAGGTGCTGCATCAGTTTTGATCGGTTTCACCTTCTTTATGAATGGTGGACAGAAGGCTCAAGCTGCTGAACAAAACGCTTCTTCTGACAATACCAATCAAGAAAGTGAAAAAGCTGCTAGCGATGAGTCCAGTAGCAAAACTGAACAAGCAGTAAGTGATCAACAATCACAAAACAAAGTTAACGACATTAGTGATTCAATTGATCAATTGAAAGCAACTGGTGGCAAGAAATCTGATGTTCAAGCCAAGGCTGCTCAAATTCAAAACCAAATTGATGCTTTAAGCGATGCTGAAAAGACTGCTTTAGCTGCTAAGCAAGGCGCTACTGATTCAGCTGCCTCAACTACTGCAGCTGCCAGTGATGAAAAGGCTGCTTCAAGTGATGCACCTAAGGCTGCTGATACTGAAGATTTGACTGTATCAACTAAGTCACTTACTGCAGCTACTTCTGCTAAGACTTTGGCAGCAAGTGCTGTGAAGGCTGCAACAACCACTTCAACTGCAACTCAAACTTCAGATGTTAGTGGTTGGGCTGGATTTGTTAGTGTTTTGGAATATGTTAACGTTGGTACTATTAATGTAACTAGTGACATTACTGTTACTGGTAAGACTGGTAACTTGGGTGGTCAATCACTTGGTTATAACGGTTGCCTTACTTTAAGTGATAAGAATATCGCTCGTACTGTTACGATTAATGGTAACGGCAACACCATTGACTTCGGGCACTACTCGTTAATGTTTGAAGATGCTAACCAAAAGAATGGATCAGCTTGAAACATTACCTTTGAAGATGTAAAGATGAAGGGTGTTTCTAAGGACGGCGCAGGTTCAACAAGTACAACTGAAGCTGGTACATTTGGTTTAATCAGTTTTGCTGACGTAGATTCTGATAACCAAAAGAACGATGTCGTTACCTTTAATGGTGTGACTGCTGATGTTTCAGGCCGTCCAGTAATTTCCGGTGCCAAAAACATTATTGCTGCTGGTTTAAGTCAAAAGTTGGGCGAATATTATACTATTAACTTTGAAGGTACTAACGTCATCACTGACGCTGATGCAACTTCATATCCATCAGGCAGACAAGACAGTGGTAACGCTGTAGAAGCAGGTTACATTAACTTCTTGAATGGTACCGACACTACTATTAACATGACTCAAACTAGTGATGCTCAAAACTACGGTGGTAACGCAGTTCGTGCCGTTCAAGATGATGTTTCTGATGACAACGGCAACGTTATTACACCAAGCGTAAACATCGAAAAAGGTGCAACAGTTACTATCAACGGTGCAGATAACGTTCGTGGTATTTACGCCGGTGCTGATAAGTTAGCTGGCTCAATTGATGGTACTGTTAATGTCGATGATACTTTAACTGAAAACATGGGTGCAGGCCACTCAATTGCTATTAACGCTGGTAACTTAACTGTTGGTAAGACTGGTGTTATCAACATTACTACTAAGCAAGACAACAAAAAAGGTATGATTGGTAACTTGGCCTTCAACGGTAGCCACTATGGTGTTATTGCATTAGGTGTTGGCCACATTAACTCTACTTACAGTTCTGATAAGAATACTTTGACTGATAATGGTTCAATTACTATTAAACGTACTGCTACTGGCAAACTCAGTGCTCCATTGATTGCCTTTGGTGGTGGTGTAACTGGTAACTATGAATTAGTTGTTAACCAAGGCGCAACCCTTGATCTTCAAGATGCTGCTGACCAAGAATCATCAGATAACGCCGGCATGATTGCTATGTACGGTACTAGTTCTACTGATAAGATTTTGATTATTAATCCTGAATACTTGAACTTGCAAAGAGTAGGTTCTACTGCAAAGGGTTCAAGCAAAGACAACGTTACTAGTAACTTCATCACTATGCAGAGTGCTACCAACAGTATTGATGTTACTGGTACTACTCCTGTAGCTCAATGGGATGAAGCTAACTTGAACGATACTCCATCATTTGTTTGGTCAGTCACTGATTTAAAGACCATGAACAACTGGGGTACTGATTCATACACATTCACTTCAGTTGGTGGGCACCACAACGTCTTGCAACGGGAACTGCATTAAATGATGACAGCTCAATTGTTACTGATGCTGACAAGTATCAACCAGAAGTTCAAACTATTAACGGTACCACCTCACAAACTCTGAATGACTTAATGGCAAAAGACGGGATCAAGGAATTAATTCAACAAGATGATAGTACTATTCCTATGGCTGAACCATCCAACCCAACTGGCAACTTGAGGACTACTGATACTTCAGCATGGGCTAAGGTAACTTATAGTGACGATTCTGTTGACTTTGTTAACATTCCATTGAACATTACTGATGTAACTCCAGCTCCAGACATTAAGACTGAAGCTGATAAATACGATCCTAAGGGTCAAAACGTTGAAACCACGATTGACAATGTTCCTGCTGCATCTTCTGCTATTACAAACAAGAACGGTGATCCAGTAGTTCCAGGTGTTACTAACTTACCATCTGACGCAACTTACGCATGGGCAACAACTCCAGATGTTTCAAGAGCTGCTATTGTTCCATCAATCGTTACGGTAACTTACGGTGACTGTTCACAAGATCAAGTTCCTGTAAACGTTATTGTTAAGGATGCTTCTGGTAACGTTCCATCAACTACTGGTGATGTAGCTAAAAACGACCCACAAGGTAAGGACGTCGACACTACAATCGGTGTTGTGCCTGATCCAAGCCAAGGTGTTCAATGGCCATCACAACCAGTAGATGAAAATGGTAACCCAATTGACCCATCGACTATTACTTACACTTGGTCAACTACTCCGGATGTTTACACTCAGGGTGCTCACCCTGGTGTTGTTCAAGTAACTTACCCAGATGGTACTAGCGACTTAGTAACCACTACTGTTAACGTTACGAATGCACCTTCTGGTAAGGAAACTACTGTTCCACAAGGCGGAACACTTCCACCTGCATCCACTGTAATTAGCTGGACTGATCCACAAAATCCAAGTGTACCAACTCCTTCAGGTGCAACTTACACTTGCACTACTAGCCCTGACACCAATACGCCAGGTAATAAGACCGGTGTGGTAACTATTACTTACCCTAATGGTGAAAAGACTCAGGTTCCTGTTACAGTAACACCAACTGATACTACGGGTTCATACGATCCATACATTGATCCACAATATTACCCATACGATCCAAATGGTGCTACTCCAGCTGTACCAACTGTTAACTTGCCTTCAGGTGAAACTGCTCCAGATGGTGTTAAGTACGCTTGGAAGACGGCTCCTAAGACTAACGAACCAGGTGTTCAAACTTCAGTTGTCACTGCAACTTACACAGATGCTAATGGCAAGACGGCAACCAAGGACATTCCTGTATTGGTTACTGTTGGAACAATGGCTGACTACTACAAGCCAAGTGCAACTGACCTGACTGTTCCATTCAATGCTGATATGAGCAATTACTCAGCATCTGCTCAAATCTCAGGTGTGCCTGCTGAAGTTGTTAGTTACGATGCTTGGGCACCAATGCCTGTAACTTCAGTTGCTGGTACTCAACCAACGATGATCAAGGTTACCTACACTGACGGTTCATTCGACTATGTTCCTCTGAACGTTACTGTTGAACTTGCTGATCAAGCTCCAGATATTAACAAGTATCAGCCAGAATATGAACCAGCTACTGTTGCCCAAGGCGGTACTGCAACTGCTACCCCAACTTGGTCAACTGAGGACGGTAACCAAGGCGCCCCAGCTAAACACAACAGCAGTGCTTCATTTGCATCTGCTTCAGATACGCCATTATGGGCAACTGTTGCTACTGATGGTACAGTAACCTTGAAGCCAGGTACTGATGTCAATGTTGGTGACTATGCAATTCCAGTTCAAGTAACTTACAACAACAATTCTAAAGAAACTGAAACTGTTTACGTTCCAGTCGTTGTAACTGGTACTAACCACAGTGATATTGGTGATATTGTCTACGGTCAAAACACTCAGACAACGTATACTCTGAATACTTTTGATACTCACAAGACGAATGATGATAGTCCAAAGGCAACTGTTACTGCACCTTCAGTTCAAAAGATTACCTTTGCTAACCAGTCCTACAACAAGAAGACTCACCAATATAATACTGAAAGTTCTGTAACTTATGAACTGCAAAATGGTCAGTATGTAGCAACTTCTGTTACTGTCGGTGGTGTAACTTACGATAAGGATACTGATTCTGACTTTGCCACTCACTCAGCCGAAGTTGACGTTCATTCTGGTAAGGCAATGGCTTCATTTGCTGATGATGCCATCACGACTAAGTGGTTAACCGCTTCTGATACTTATGCTGCTGGTGTTGACCGGACTCCTAACACAGACGCCACTAACTTCGATAAGAAGGGTGATGGCTCTAAAGGTTCTGGCACCGCTACCTCAACTGCACAATCACAATATGGTGATCCAGAAGGTGACCAACGGACTACTACCGGTGATAACTTTCCAGGCAACTCCAAAGCTCGTGTATCAATTACGCTTTCTGGTAATGCATTAACCGAATTCGGTTCTAACCCAGGCTGGTGCATGCCCTCGGTAACTTCTACGGTGCTGAAACTAACGAAACACTTACCTTGATAAAGCCAACTGGCTACCGCGGCAAGACTTTACCTGAATACGCAGGTTACCACGCAGTTATTACCGATGCACAGATTATTGGTGGTCCACAAGAAGCTGCTAACAAGTTATTCTACGAAGTAAACAACTGGATCAAGGCACATCCAAACGCAACTTAAATTCCTTCATTCAATTCAGATACTCCTTTATCAATTTCCTTTAACATTCATTACGTAAAGGATACTCCGGCTCAACCAACTACTCCAGTTCAACCAAGCAATGCCGCACAACCAACTGAAGCTGCACAACCAGTTTTACCAACAAATTCAAACGATGATCGAAATGATCAAAACAAGCAAAATGATAATGACAATACCGAAACTGTAGCCCCTCACGCAGCATCTGCCAAAGCTGGCAAGAGTGCAAAAGTTGTTTCAGCTGTCTACACGACTTCTAAGAAGTCTGCAAAAGCTGAAGCAACTGTCACTAAGGCAGCTAAGTCAGATAAGAAGAGCGCTTTGCCACAAACTGGCGAAAAGAAGAGCGCAGCATGATTGCTCGGACTTGCAAGTGACAGAAAACGTAACTAAAATAATTAGTAAGTTTTCAAAATTCCTATATTTTTAGCTCAAAACGGTGCGATGTAAATCGCGCTGTTTTTTTGTGCCTAAAATAAAAGACTATTTATCCTTAATCTAGCAATAATGTAAGCGTTTGTAGTATAATGAAAAATGTAGGTATTGGAAAGATATTATTTTTTAATGAGAGGACAAATTATGACTAGAAAAGTATTGCTTGTTGGTGACGGTGCCGTTGGTTCAACTTTTGCTAACGACTTATTGCAAAACTGTGATGTTAAAGAATTGATTATCTGCGATGTTGCTAAACAACGTCCAGTAGGTGACTCAATGGACCTTGAAGACATTACGCCATTCATGGGTCAAACTGACATCCACCCAGGTGAATACAGCGATGCTAAAGATGCAGATGTTTGTGTTATCACCGCCGGTGTTCCAAGAAAGCCAGGCGAGACTCGTCTTGACCTTGTTGCCAAAAACGTCAAGATCTTGAAGAGTATCGTTAAGCCAGTTGTTGACTCAGGCTTCCACGGCATCTTCGTTGTTTCCGCTAACCCAGTTGATATCTTGACTACTTTGACGCAAAAATTGTCAGGCTTCCCTAAGAACAAGGTTATCGGCACCGGTTCTTCACTTGATTCAATGAGATTGAGAGTTGAATTGGCTAAGAGGGTTGGCGTTCCTGTTTCAAAAGTAAACTCAATGGTTCTTGGTGAACACGGCGACACTTCTTTTGAAAACTTTGACGAATCAACTATTAACGGCAAGCCACTTAAGTCATATGATGAACTTAGCGATGATGTATTGGCACAAGTTGAAACCGACATTCGCAAGAAGGGCGGCAAGATCATTGCCAACAAAGGTGCAACCTTCTATGGTGTTGCAATGATGCTTACTCAAATTGTGTCAGCTATCCTGGACAACCGTTCAATTGTTTTGCCACTTTCAGCACCTGTAAAAGGCAAGTATGGCATTAACCATGAACTTTACTTAGGTACTCCAGCAGCAATTGACGGCTCCGGCATTAGCGACGTCATCGAGACGGAATTGTCAGATGATGAAAAGAAGAAGATGCTTAACTCAGCTGACAAGATGCAAGAAGTTTTAAACACTGTTGATTTAGACTTAGGTAAATGAGATTTATTACAACTGATCATGTAGCTTTGCATTATAGTGATACAGGCGAAAAGGACAAGAAGGTCATTTTAGGGATTCCCGGCATTGGCGGAACGAGCCAGTTCTGGCATAAAATGATCTCGCTCTTTAATCCCATATATAGGATCATTTTGCTTGATCCGCGCAACCAGGGGCAATCAGAGCGGACAGACAAGGGTCAACGCATTGCGCGGCACGCCGCAGATGTTGAAGAATTGTTGGCATCTTTGAACCTGCATGATGTCATTGGCATCGGCAATTCAATGGGTGCGGCCAACTTGTGGTCCTATTTGGATCTTTACGGCAAAGGCAGACTTTGCGCGATGGTTGATCTGGATCAATCGCCTAAGATGATTGCCGATACTGATTGGCAGTATGGGTTTAGAGATCTGTCGTGGATGAATTATCCCGACTATCTGAAGCGGCCTTTTGGCAAAGCCTTCTATGCTCATATTGCTGACGAAATGTTTGAGGCGGCAAAAGAAGAGCAAGAGGTTTTCCCTTATGATGCAAGAGACAATTATAAATGCCTAATTGATCATGCTGAACAGGATTGGCGCGATATTTTGAAAGAAATGCCTGTACCAATGCTAGTTTTGGCAGGGAAGAATTCACCATTCTTTGACTATCACTTCACGGACGCCGTTAAGGAGATTAATCCGGACATTGAAACTGAAGTCATTGATAACTGTGGTCACTTGATTCAGGCGGAACAGCCGGAAGCAATGCATGACGCGGTGATGCGTTTCCTGCATAAGAAGAAATTGGTTTAAAAATCAAAGTACAAAAAAGCTCACTAGAAATTCATCTAGTGGGCTTTTTGTATATCTATAGTTTAATGATGTTAATGATTAATTTTTACGATTGCGCGTACCTGCTAATCCAATCAGACCAGCAAGTGATGCAAATGCCAAACCGATTAGTGTAAGCTTGTTTTGTTTAGCGCCGGTTTGTGGCAATTCTTCAGCCTTGGCGGAAGAATTATTGCTGTTTGCTGAAGTATTGGTGATATTAGAAGAAATATTCTTTTCATTCTTGTGCTTGCTACTTAAGACAATTGTCGTTGCTTTAGGTCTAGTTGTTGTAGTTGTTGCAGCAGTCTTAGTAGACTTAGTTTGCTTTGCATTTTCAGATTCACCACGAGGAGCAACGTCTTGATCATTTGAAGCAGCTGGAGCTGAAGGCTGTGGTGGAGTAGATGGCTGATCATCAGGTTCATTTGTAGGTTGACTAGTTGGATTTGAACCTTGATCAGTTGGTTTATTGGTGCACAGCTGCCTTCTTCTTGAAAGTAACCGTTACAACCTGATCTGCAGAAGATGGATCAACGCTAATGGCCTTGACTTGCTTTGTACCGTCGGCAAGCGTTGTTAATTCATCGGTTCCATCGCTGAGAAGAGCTGAAATTAAATCATAGCCATCTTCACTAGCAATGGTTTGAGCGGCAAAGCTGCCTGATTCAGGCGCCTAAGTGTAGTCACCAGTTGAACCGGCAGGTATAGTGCCATTGAAGGTCAATTCAGCGCTCGTAGATTGGCGACTCACTTCGTTAGTTGGATTACCGTTTTCATCTTCAAAAACGTAGTTGATGGTTTCAGTGACTTTCTTAGTAGTAGTTTCAGGCTCAGTTGGTTCACTGAATTTTTGCTTCAAGTAAACTACGAATTCCATTGGAGCCGTATCTGAACTTGCTTTGGTTTGATCAAGCTTGCCATATGCGTAGCTGGAAAGCTTATTAATGTCTTCATCCTTGTCTGGTGAAAGGGCAGTTTCACTGCCATCTTTGTTAACAGAAACAACCTTGTCCCGGTCGTACTTGCCGAGCAATGAACTTAAATAAGTATCAGCATCAGTACTGAATTTGATGTCGGTACCAGTTGGCTGTTGGAAGTAGAAGTCATTTACTGGCGTAATTTCCGTAATGTTGTTTGGATCAGTGTCATACTTGAAGGTCAGGTGTGGTCAGGTGTGCAGTGACCAGGTCGCTAACTTGACCGTCGTTTAAAGCAGTACCGCTGTTGTAGTACAAAACGCCAATGCCAGCGCTCCAGCTAAGCGCGCCGCTGGCAACTTCTTGATTGGTTTCATTGTTAACAACTGAATCATAAGCCGATGCCCGTGTTTTGCAATGAATCCCAAAGAGTTTTGTTGTCAGTAACTGCACTATAGCCAGGTTGACCGTATGGGCCATAATTGCCACCAGTTGCAGCTTTAGCACCAGCTGCCCAATCTTCATTTCCATTAATAATGTCCTTTGGCAGAGTGAAGCCATCATGACTGACAACTAAGAAGGTCAGGCCGCCTTTGAGCAAAACGCTGTGGTTTGGAATGACGATGTGGTAGCTTGCCAAGTATGAAGGAGTATCAGGACGGTTAGGATCAGTCCAGTTATCGTTGATTGTACGAGTAACTTGAACGTCGCCTGGATCTGGCTTATCGCCGGTTTGTGTTTTAGTAAATGCATAAATACCGCTGACGCCGTTAACGCTGTTGGTTACCACTTGGTTTTGTGGAGCCACGATTTGATTTTTAATTGCGTTGATAAGATCTTGTTCTGAGGTCCAGCCATAGTTCCAATAGTGGTTGTTTGGAACTTTGATGGTAACAGTGAAGTCATAGCCAGTCTTGTCTAATTGGGCGGTTAAGAATTCACTGTTGAACCAGTTGAACAGTTAAGCCGCTGCTGTAGGTTGAATCACCAATTTTTACATCATTTGGAATAGTTGTCGTGAAGTCTTGACCGTCTTCGTCTTTATCTGAAGTAGCTTGGTAGACGAGGGCAGAGTTAGCACCTGCCTTATCAGTTGCATTGGCCCATTGCAAGTCAAGGCTGACGTTAACGGGAGTACCGAAGTCATGCAAATTACTGTTAAAGGTAATGCGATAGCCACTTGAACCGTTTTGGGTAATTTTACCGATATTTTTATTTTGGTAAGTCAGATCGACATCGTTAGACAAGATAGGATCAAGACTCTTGTATTGAGTTTGACCATTGTCGTCTTGGTAAGGGATACCCCAATTGATGTCAAGATAGTCGCCATCGTTGACCTTGCTGGTGCTAGGGATGGTTAAGTTGACATTCAAGTCTTCAATGGCTGGAAGCATCAGTGGTCTTATCTGTGGCGGAAACAGAAACATTGTTGACTTGGTATGTGTCGGAAGTCAATTCTTTGGCTTCTGTGCTGCTTGCTTCTTCAGATTGAACAGCTATCATAGTAGTATTGGCAGGATCACTAGTAACTTGGCCGTTTTCATCAATTGCATTTGAGGAAACGATAACAGTTTGCTGATTTTTGCTCTTGCTTTCTTTTAAAGTAGAAGCATCAGCGTTGCCATCAATGATTGATCCGGTAGAAACTGTTTGTAAATCGGAGTTGTCATCATCACTAGAAGTTGATTCAGCAGAGCTGTTTGCTGAATCTTCTGTCTTAGCAGTTTCTTGAGTAGAACTGTTTGATTGTTCTGAACCAGTTTGACTTTTGCTTTCTTCATCACTAGTAGAAGAAGTAGTTGAAGCAGTAGAAGCATCATCGCTTGAACTTGATTCGCTATTAGAATCAGTAGAAGCAGATGAATCTTGACTTTGGTTCTCTACAACCGCAGTTTGACTGCTTTGATCAGTATTTTCATCGGCGTGAACTAATTGACCATTAGTCAAATAGAAAGTAGTACCTAAAGCAACGGCTACAAGACCGATGCTTAATTTACGTAAGCTGAATTTTTGTTTACCATTTAATTTTGCGTTAAAAATTACATCATTTTTATGTTTCATAATTTGATCCTTCTTTGTGTTATGTTTCTTGTTAATCTCACTCTCATCTGATTGACAATTTAAGAATAACACAAATAAATAACCTTTAAAGCAAAAACATATAAAAATATTTATCTTGTAAATATATTATTTAATTTCAAAATGAAAAATATTAAAGATACCTGATAAATAGCCTCTATGGAGAGTAAGCACTAGGCAATAACAATAAGCAAATGTTATGTTAAAATCTATATATAGCCGTATTAAATAACACTTACTTATCACTTGAAAACAAAATAAATATTTTTACCTTAATATGGTAGAATTGTAAAAGCTAACTAATTAGATAGAAGTTGATTCAGAGGCATTATGAACGAAGAAAAGGAAAGAGAAAAAGTAAGCAAACGAAAGTTATCACATCACCATCACATGCGAGTTCGCTGGGAAGAATTTTTCAAAAGTGATGACGACACCTTGGCTCGTGACGCAACCATAGTTGAAAAAGGCTCACTGGTTGGCCGGGTTGGTATCATGATGCTGGGATGCGGTACTGGTGCCTGGCGTGTTCGCGATTCGATGGATACCATTGCACGAACGCTCGGAATTACCTGTTCGGCCGATATTGGTTTGGTCTCAATTGAGTACACCTGCTTTGATGTGGATAATCAATCATATTCACAAACCTTGTCCCTGCCGGCAACTGGCGTGAACATGACCAAGCTAAACCAAATGGAAAAATTCGTCCGGCAGTTCAGAGCCGGTCACGGTCATTGGACTCTTGGGCAAATCAAAACCCGTTTGAATGAAATTAACCAATATAAGAGTACCTATCCAACCTGGATTTCAGGTCTAGCTGCCGGTTTAGCCTGTGGCGGCTTCATCTTTTTACTAAGTGGAGGATTGCCTGAAGTGATCTGTGCTTTTTGCGGCGCGGGGATGGGCAACTATGTCAGAAGCAAAATGGGTAAGCGAAAAATTACGCTCGTTGCCAAAATTGCCGTTGGCGTTGCCATTGCCTGCCTCTTTTACTGGATTGCATTCTCGCTTTTGCGACTTTTCTTCCATATTAATTACGATCATGCATATGGCTATATTGGTTCAATGCTCTTCGTTATTCCTGGTTTTCCATTTATTACGTCAGGACTGGACATGTCAAAACTGGACATGAGGTCTGGCCTTGAGCGAATGACCTATGCCGTCTTGATAATTTTTATTGCGACCATGGCCGGATGGGGGATGGCGATGATCTTGCAGCTTAAGCCAGGGAACATGCCAGATCTTAACTTGAGTATTCCTGTTTTAACCGGTCTGCGACTAATCGCCAGCATGTGCGGAGTCTTCGGCTTCTCAATTATGTTTAATTCCAAACCGTCAATGGCACTGACTGCTGCATTTATCGGAGCTATCGCTAATACCACTAGATTAAGCCTTGTCGATTACGCACATTTTCCAGCAGCCCTAGCTGCCTTCATCGGTGCGCTAATTGCAGGACTCTTAGCCAGCATCGTTAGAAATAAGGTTGGTTTTCCACGAATTGCCTTAACCGTTCCTTCAATCGTTATTATGGTTCCAGGACTTTACATGTATCAGGGAATCTTCAATTTTGGGATCACCAATATCAATATCGGTGCCTTCTGGCTTGTTGAAGCATTGATGATCGTTGCTGCTTTGCCACTAGGCCTTCTTGGAGCACGTATTTTAACGGACAAGAAATGGCGCCATGTAGACCTGTAAGTTGCCAATAAGCTACTCGAAAAAGTCCGAGATAACGAAGAAAAAAAGAGATTGGAAATCAATTCCAACCTCTTTTTCTTTCTATTAAATTTGTCTTATTTAACGAATGCTGTTCGCATTACTAATACAACTGCGACCATGGCAACTGCAAAGCCGGCCAAACCTAATAAAATATTCATTCTAATCATCTTCTCCTATGTTTTCTATATGTGGTAACAAAGCCAGTATAGCACAAACAGGATTGATGAAAACGCTTTATTCTTTCAGATCGGTTACTTTAGCATGGCAAAAAGCTGCTAAATCCTTAGGATTAAGCCAAACGCTGCGGCCAACTTCACCACTGGAAACAGCCACTTCTTCTTCGTCATTCATGGAATCATCTAAAAAGATTGGCAGGTGATGGTTGAAGTAGATGCCGATTGGGGTATTGGCGCCATGAACGTAGCCGGTTGTTTTTTGCAATTTCTTTAGTGGCAGCATTTCGCACTTCTTATTGCCAGAAATCTTAGCCAATTTTTTCATTGATAAGTGTTCAGTCACTGGAACAACGCCGACCAATGGACCAGTTTTATTTCCTTCACATACCAGAGTCTTGTAGACTAAATGTTCTTTGTCTTTTAAAATAGAGGTGTCCATTTGAGCAACGCCGCCGCTATCTTCATGAGTGGCGAATGAAGCTTGACTATATTTAATTTTATTTTGGTCTAAAATCTTTTCGACCAAAGTCTTTTCAAGTTTATCTTTTTTCTTTTTCTTTGACATGATCTTTCCTCCGAAAATCATGATAGCATTGACAAGAAAAATTCTAAAGGAGCAAGTACTATTAATGAAGCTATTAGTTATTAAAATTGAGACCAGTCACGAAGTAGAAGATGCATTAACTATTTATGCCCAAGATAATTTAAATGCCTTAGGAACAGAAGCCAGAAAACGCAGTGATTTTGAACAAGCAGGCTGGCTGCATGATTCAACCGTCGTTGAGATGGACGACATCAAGGATTTGCCTAAGGATATGCAATTTATGGCTTACTTTGATGAAGAAGCCGATAAGGATGCTTTAGTGAAAAAGTTCAACGATAAATTGCAGGAATTGAAAGGATACGGCCTGAATATCGGGGATGTCAAGATCTCAACCAGCTATATTGCTGATCAAGACTGGAATACAGCTTGGCAAAAGTACTACCACGTCATTGATTTTTCACGTCACCTGGCAATTGTACCTGAATGGGAAGACTACAAACCTGCTTTTAAAGATCAGCAACTGATCAAGCTGGATCCAGGTTTGGCTTTTGGTACAGGCAATCACAAGACGACTCAACTTGCTATGATGGGACTTGAGCGGGCAATGATCAAGCCTATGAGCGTGGTTGATGTCGGTACTGGTTCCGGTATTTTGGCAATTGCTGCTTCCAAACTTGGTGCCACTGACGTTATGGCTACTGATATTTCAGATGAATCAATGACTGCCGCTAAGCAAAACTCTGCTTTGAATGATTTAAACAATATTCGCGTGCAAAAGACCAGCTTACTTGCCAATGTTGATGGCAAATTTGATATCATTGTTGCCAATATTTTGGCTGAAATTTTGCTTGATCTGATTCCGCAAATGGATGCGCACTTGAATCAAGGCGGCCAAATCATCTTTTCTGGAATTGATTATTTGCAATTGCCTAAGATTAAAAAGGCATTGGATGACAACAACTTCAAGATTGATCTTACGATGCGTCAAGGAAGATGGATTGGGCTTTCTATTACTAGAAAAGATCAATAATCGTGTTAGAATATACTAAATTAAACTTTTATGAGAGGAAAAATCTCTAATGCAAAAAATCTGGTCCAAGTTTCAAACAATACCGCTGATTAAGCGCCTTAATAACTATCCATTTATGCCAGTCATTTGGTGGTCCTTATTAGTAGCAATCGTGCCTTATATTTTGAGTTTATTAAAAATTCCGATTGTGCTGCGTGAGGGAATTGTTTTTTTAATCATTAACAGCGTCATCTGTTACTTCCTGGGGAAGCTGATTAAGAAAAGATCCTTGTCGCGTTGGTGGCTGCTTTGCTTACCGATTGTTTTTGATTTAGCCATGATTCCCAGATTTGCCAAATATAATTACGTTTTTGGCGTGATTTATTTGATTTTTGAGGTTTTTGGTTTAATTAGTGACCGAATCTATCGTTAGAAGGGAATGAAGATCGATGTCAAAATACGTTGAAATGACTCATGATCAGGTAATTGATGCCTGCAAAAAATATATGAACGATGAGCAAATTGCTTTTGTCGAAAAAGCTTACGAATTTGCCAATAAAGCTCATGCTGGTCAAAAGCGAGCTTCAGGCCAACCGTATATCATGCACCCAACGCAAGTTGCTGGTACTTTGGCAGCATTGGGTCTTGATCCGGATACGATTGCCGCAGGATTTTTGCATGATACTGTCGAAGACACTCCCGTAACTAACGATGACATTAAAAAAGAGTTTGGCGAAGATGTTGCCTTTATCGTTGATGGAGTAACCAAGCTGAACAAGTATCAATACAAGTCTCACCAAGAATTTTTAGCTGAAAATCACCGGAAGATGCTGATTGCTATGGCTAAGGATTTGCGGGTCATCATGGTCAAATTAGCCGATCGACTTCACAATATGCATACTTTGCAGCATTTGCGTCCTGATAAGCAACGCCGGATTGCCTCAGAAACGATGGATATTTATGCACCACTTGCTGACCGTCTTGGCATCGGAACGATCAAGTGGGAATTGGAAGATATGTCCTTCCACTATTTGAATCCGGAAGCCTATTACCGAATCGTTAACTTAATGGATGTTAAGCGGAGCGAACGGGAAAAGTATATTTCTGATGCGATCTCAGTTTTGAAAAAGACGCTGGACAACTTAGGCATCAAGTACGAAATTTATGGTCGACCAAAGCATATTTACTCTATCTATAAGAAGATGGTCAATAAGCATAAGGATTTTGATGAAATCTACGATTTATTGGCAGTTAGAGTAATCGTTAAAACAGTACGTGATTGTTATGCCGTTTTAGGGGCAGTTCATACGGAATGGAAGCCAATGCCAGGACGGTTTAAGGATTATATTGCCGTTCCAAAGGTCAATGGTTACCAATCTTTGCACACGACTATTATTGGGCCTGGCGGTCGGCCACTTGAGATTCAGATCAGAACTCAACAAATGCATGAAGTTGCTGAATACGGTGTTGCGGCTCACTGGGCATACAAACGCGGCAACTTTAGTGGTGTTCAAGAAACGTCCTCTGGCGATAAGCTTGACATGTTTCGCGAAATTTTGGAATTAAAAGACGAAACCAAAGATGCCGATGAATTCATGAAGAGCGTGAAGAGCGATATTTTCTCTGATCGCGTTTATGTTTTCACACCAAAAGGAGAAGTATATGAATTGCCTAAAGGTTCAGTTACTTTGGACTTTGCTTATGCAATTCACACCCAAGTTGGTAGTCATGCGGTCGGTGCTAAAGTAAACAACAAGCTGGTGCCGCTAGATTATAAGCTTAAAAATGGTGACGTGATTGATATTATGACGCAATCCAACGCGGCTCCTTCACGCGACTGGGTTGATATGGTTAAAACTTCACGTGCTCGCAACAAGATTCGTCGCTACTTCAGATCACAGGATCGTGAAAACAGCATTGAACGTGGTAAGCAGGAAGTTGCTGATTTATTGCGGGAAAATGGTTTGAATGCCAAAGAATTCATGGATAAAGAGCATATTGAGAAGATTCTCGATCACTTTAACTACCATGATGCTGACGAGCTTTTTGCTGCAATTGGCTTTGGCGATCAGTCAGCAATGGGCGTTTACAACCGTTTGACCGAAGACATCAGACGAAAAGACCAACAAGAAAAGCAGAAGAAGCGGGAAGAGGCCATTCTTAACGCGGGTCAGCAGTCAGTTGATAATACGCAAAAGGCGAAAAAGAAGAACGGCAACTCTTCAGTCATGAAGATCAAGCACAAAAATGGCGTCATGATTCAAGGCGTCAGCGATTTGATGCTTCATTTGGCTAAATGCTGCAACCCTGTTCCTGGGGATAAAATTATCGGTTATGTTACTAAAGGCCGCGGAGTAACTATTCACAGAAGCGACTGCCGAAACATAACCAAAGTGGCTCAGCAGCAAGGGCGGTTAATCGACGTTGAATGGGAGAATGTTGAAGAGAATTCTGCTCAAGCATTTAATGCCAATATTGAAGTCTTTGGCTACAATCGCGGCAACTTGCTAAGCGATGTCGTTAACAAATTGAATTCATTGACTAAGAACATCAACAATATTTCTGGTAAGGTCAATGATGAAAATATCGCTCATATTTATGTCACCGTTTCTGTTTCAAACAGTGAACAATTGAACGATATTTTAAGCAAACTGCGTGATATTCCAGATGTGTATGAAACAAAGAGGTCAGATAATTAGATGCGTGTTGTAATACAAAGAGTCAATCATGCTCAAGTTGATATAGCCGGCAAGACAGTTGGCAAAATTAAAAAAGGTTTTCTTTTATTAGTCGGCTTAAGAAACGGTGATGAATTGCCCGTTGTCAAAAAGGCTGCTGACAAAATTGCCAAAATGAGAATTTTTGAAGATGAGAATGGCAAAACCAACTTATCTTTGAAAGATGTTGGCGGAGAAATCTTGAGTGTCAGCCAGTTTACTTTGTTGGCAAATACCAAAAAGGGTAATCGTCCGAGCTTTGTTGATGCAATGCGTCAGCCAAAATCTAAGGAATTGTGGGAGGATTTTAACAAAGAACTAGAAAATGATGGCTTTCATGTTGAAACCGGCGAATTTGGAGCAGACATGCAGGTCAGTTTAGAAAATGATGGTCCATTTACCATTGTTCTTGATCTTTAATAATTGACGAATAAAAATCAGTTCATTAATTTGAACTGATTTTTTTATTTTTCGGTAAAATCCCGTTTTTTTTACGAATATATAAGTGGGGGAGAAAATTCCTTACATTGATAAGAAAGTTGGACCATATGCAAGAACAAAAATGGTTTGGGTTTACCGAGGATAAGGTATTTGGCTGGGTGATGGAAAACAAAGAGTTTTGCAAATATCTTCTGCAGATTATTTTGCCAGAGATAAAGATTGAAAGTATTGACTGGCTTGAGAAGCAGAAAGAACTTAATGACTATCATCGCAAGCAAAAAGACGTTAGGTTGGATATTTTAGTTAAAGACGAGGGTCAGCGACTATATGATGTTGAGATGCAGGTTGCGAACAATCATGACATTGGCTCGAGAATGCGATACTATTTGTCAAAATTGGATAGTGAATACAGTTTAGGCAAAGGAAAGACTTATAATGATTTGAAAGAAGCATACATCATTTTCTTATGTCCTTTTGATCCTGAAGGAGATGTCCTTTTAAAATATTCGGCCCATACTTATTTGGGCCAAAATCGGGCAAAAAGATTGAACGACAGAGCGCACAAAGTTATTATTAATTCAAAAGGTTCATTTAAGGGGGTTAGTCCAGATTTGCAAGGACTAGCTAGGTTAATGAACGATGAGCCGGTAAAGCTAAATCGTCATTTTGATTATGCTCAAAATAAAATCAAAGAAATAAATCGAGATCCGAAAAAGAGGTCGATTATTATGGAATACGAGACAAAGATGCTCGAACGCGAACGGGATGCAGAAGAAGCTGGTATGAAGCGTGGCATGCAGCAAGGTATTAAAGAAGGTATGAGCAAGGGCTTAAATCAAGGTCTTACAGGGAACAGTCGAAACAATCAAAAAGGACATAAAAAGCTACCGTAAGTTTGGTATTTCAGATGAGCAAATTTTAGAAGAATTGATTACCAACTTTGCCGACCAGATTCCTGTCGAAAAATTAAAACGATTGATGAAAGATTAAACTAAATCGCTTACATTGATTGACTTTAAGATCTAAAAACAATAAACTAAAAAAGAATTATCGATGACAAAGATTGAGGATTAGCATGATCTATTTAAGAGACTGTTCGTATTGGTGCGAGAACAGATAGATCTTAATCTGTGACCCCTTTAGCAGATAATGGTTCGTTTTGCGAGCGTTAATCGCAGCAAGCAAAAGGTGGTACCGTGCTAATCTGAAGCGCCCATGATTAAATTCAAGGACGCTTTTTATTTTTTTGTTGAATATAAAAAAGGATGATTAAATGAGAGTTCAAAGACCAAAAGGTACAGTCGATATTTTGCCTGGCACCTCAGATTCATGGGAAAAGGTAGAACAGACTGCAAGCAACTTCTTCAAACGCGCAAATTATCGAGAAATTAGAACTCCAATTTTCGAAAACTATGAAGTATTTGCACGTTCAAGTGGTGAAAGTTCTGATATTGTTGAAAAGGAAATGTACGATTTCGACGACAAGGGTGGACGTCATATTGCCCTTCGTCCTGAAGGTACAGCTGGCGTGGTTCGTGCTTATGTTGAAAACAAGCTTTATGGACCGGAAATTGTTAAGCCATTTAATGTTTTCTACATTGATCCAACTTTTAGATATGAGAGACCACAAGCTGGTCGTCAACGTGAATTCCATCAAATTGGTGTTGAAAGCTTTGGTTCAAGCAGTCCACTTGCTGATGTTGAGACAATTATGATGGGTCATGATTTGTTAGCTGAATTAGGTGTTAAAAATTACGAATTACATATCAATTCTTTAGGTAATGCAGCTGTTCGTAAAGCATACCATGACGCCCTGGTTGACTACTTCACACCACTAAAAGATCAACTTTCTGAAGATTCACAAAGACGTTTAAGCATGAATCCACTTAGAATTTTGGACTCAAAGGCTGAAGAAGATCAAAAATTCTTGCCAGATGCACCGAAAATTCGTGAATTTCTCGATGATGATGCCAAGAAGAATTTTGAAACTATCACTAATACGCTTACCCAATTAGGAATTGACTATGTAATCGATGATGATCTGGTTCGCGGACTTGATTACTACACTGGCGTTATCTTCGAATTTATGGTTGCTGACAAGAAATTATGGGAATCAGCAACTACCATTCTCGGTGGTGGACGCTATGATCACCTTGTTGAAGAATTCGGCGGTCCTGCAACTCCTGCTGTTGGTTTTGGTATCGGTGAAGAAAGACTGATGCTTGTTTTGAAAGAACAAAATCCTGCTTTGTTTGAGGATAATGGCATTGATTTCTTTATTACCAATATTGGTGAAGGTACTGAAATGAAGACGGTCGAAATTGCACGCTCACTTAGAAAGCAAGGCTTCAAGACTCAATATGATGTAGATCAAAAGAAATTGAAGCAACAATTTAGAAAAGCCGATCGTGTTCATGCCAAATACGTTATTACCTTAGGTGCTAAGGAGCTTGAAAATGGTACCTTAAACATCAAACGTTTGGCTGACGGAAAGACGATTAATCTTAGTCTTGATGATTTAAATGATATGCAAACTGTAATGGAAAAATTGAAGGACTAAAAAATGGAACATATGGACAAAAGAACAGATTATTGTGGCAATATTACGACCAAATATGAAGGCCAAGAAGTAACTTTGTATGGTTGGGTACAACGCGTACGTAACCTTGGAAATTTGGTATTTATTGACTTGCGTGACCGTGAAGGCATCGTGCAAATCGTTGTTAACAAGGATTCCGGTAAGGAATTGATGGATATTGCTGACAGCTTGGGCAATGAATATTGTATTGAAGTTAAGGGTAAAGTTGTAAAGCGTTCTGACGTCAACCCTGATATGAAGACCGGTGAAGTTGAAGTTGACGCAACTGAAATCGATATTTTGAACAAATCAAAGGTTCCACCATTTGAAATCAAAGATGATATCAATGCTGCCGAACAAACTCGTTTGAAGTACCGTTATCTTGATCTTCGTCGTCCAACTTTGCAAAGAGCAATTATTTTGCGTGCCAAGATTTTGAAGGCTGTTCATGAATTCTTTGACGAGAATGGCTTCATCGACATTGAAACCCCGATCTTGGGTAAGTCATCCCCAGAAGGTGCTCGTGACTACTTGGTACCTTCAAGAATTTACCCAGGTTCTTTCTACGCTTTGCCACAATCACCACAATTGTTCAAACAACTTTTGATGGGTGCCGGCTTTGACAAGTATTACCAGCTTGCACGTTGTTTTCGTGACGAAGACTTGCGTGGTGACCGTCAACCAGAATTTACGCAAATTGATATGGAAACTTCCTTCCTTGATGAAAAGGGTGTTCAAGACTATACTGAAGGCCTTTTGAAGAAAGTAATGAAGGACGTTATGGGCATCGACCTTAAGACTCCTATTAAGAGAATTACTTGGACTGAATCAATGAACAAATATGGTTGTGACAAGCCAGATACTCGTTACAAAATGTTCATCCACGATTTGAGTCCAATCTTTAAGGATTCAGACTTCAAAGTCTTCTCTGGTGCAATTGCTGATGGCGGCTATGTAAAGGGTCTTGCCGTTAAGAATGGTGCTAAGGCATATTCACGTAAGAAGATTGATGAAAAAGCTGACTACATCAAGCGTTACCACGCAAAAGGTCTTGCTTGGGTTAAATATGAAGATGGTGAATTTTCAGGTCCTGTAGCTCGTTTCTTGACTGATGAAAACAAAGAAGCTTTGAAGAAAGAATTCGATCTTGAAGGCGGAGAATTGGTTGTCTTTGTTGCTGACAAGTGGAAGATATGTTGTGATGCCTTGAACCACTTGCGTCGCGAATTTGCTCATGAAACTGACATTATTCCTAAAGGCGTGTTTGACTTTGTTTGGGTTGTTGACTGGCCACTGTTTGAATACGATGAAGGTCTTGGCCGCTGGATCGCAGCTCACCACCCATTCACTATGCCAGATGATGAAGGAATTAAATTATTAGATACTGACCCACACAAGGCCCACGCTCGTTCATACGATATTGTTATGAATGGTGACGAAATGGGTGGTGGATCAATCCGTATTCACAAGCGTTCAATCCAAGAAAAGATGTTTAAGGCTTTGGGCTTCACTAAGAAGAGAGCTTACGAACAATTTGGCTACTTGATGGATGCTTTGGACATGGGCTTCCCACCTCACGCAGGTTTGGCTATTGGTTTGGATCGTTTCGCTATGATGCTTGCTCAAAAGGACAACATTCGTGACGTTACCGCATTCCCTAAGAATGCATCAGCATCAGAACCAATGATGCACGCTCCAGCTCCTGTTACCGATCAACAGCTTGAGGACATCGGTATTCAAGTTGATCCATCATTTGAAAAGAGCGTTAAGGAAACTGAAGCTCGTCTTGAAAAGATGGCTCAAGAAGACGCTGATCAAAATTCTACTTGGGATGAAGATTAGTTTTAACCTTAAAAGAATGCAAAGAAACAGCTTAAAATGGCTGTTTTTTTTTTTATTTATTACAAAAGTCCTAAGATTTGTTATAGTATTGTAAATTTTTTCTACTATAAATCTGTTATTATGGTTAGCGTGATAGGTATGAATAAGTACTGAATTTAAGTTTTAAAAATGAGGGAATTTAATTGCAACAGAGTAGTAAAAAGATTTTAAGCATTTTAGCTTGCGCAAGCATGTTAGCTACTGCAAGCGTAACAATTACAAACAATAGTTTTTCAGCAAAGCAAACGCAAACCGTTAAGGCAGCGACAGTTGCTTCACGTTCATATGGTGTGGACGTTTCTGCTTATCAATCATCAAGTGTCTCAAGCAGTGCAAAGTTTGCTATTGTTAAAGTAAGCGAAGGTACCAGTTACCGTAACTCAAAAGCTAAGGCACAAATTGCTTCAGCTAAGGCTAATGGTATGATGCCAATGGCATATCACTTTGCTTTGTTTGGTGCTAATTCTACTCAAGCCGTTGCAGAAGCAAAATACGCCGTTGCTAGTGCAAAGGCCTATGGTTTAACTTCTGGTTCATACATTGCTTGTGACTGGGAAACTGGTGATGGCAATAATGTAAATGGTGGCAAATCAGCAAGTGCCAAAGCAATTATCGCATTCATGAAACAAATCAAGGCAAGCGGCTACAAGCCATTGCTTTACTCAGGTACTTCATTATTAAACAATAACATCAATACTAGTGCAGTTACTGCTGCATTTCCAAATTCACTTTGGGTAGCATCTTACGCAACGATGGGTAGAATTGATACCCCTAACTTTAATTACTTCCCATCAATGAATGGTGTTATTATTTGGCAATTTACTGATAATTGGCGTGGTTTGAACATTGACGGTAACATTTCACTTTTACCATTGACTACTTCAAGTTCAAGCACAGCAGCTTCAAGTCAGGCTCCATCAGCAGGTAGCGTAACCGCTAAGAAGATGGTTATGACCAAGTCTAAGATTTACAACAGCAAAGGCGTCTTCACAGGCAGATATGCTACTACTTACAAGACCTACAACATCTACGGTGGTGCTGTCATGATTAATTACACCAGTTACTATCGTGTCGGCAGCAATTCTTACATTAAGTTGGCTAACATTGACGGTGTAAAGCGGGTATTGAAGAGTTCAACTACGATCTTTAATAATAAAGGCGTTACAACTTCAACTTCACCAGTAGCTAGTGGTACAACTGTTGTAACTTATGGTGGTCAAAGAACAATTAACGGTGTGAAAGCTTATAGAGTAAACAAGAACCGTTACATGGCCGCTAGTGCTTTTTAAGACAAATGATTTTAAAAATAAGAGGAAAGCAGCTTGATTGAGCTGCTTTTCCTTTTGTGCCCAAAATTAAATGATATAAGCATAATTATGTAAAGTATAAAAATAATATGGCTTTGTATGCTACAATGAGAACAGCTGTTTTGAAGAGGTGAAAGAAGTGTTAACTCGTTCCCATAGAATTTTTAGTATTGCCCTCATCGAATTCGGCCTGGCTGCAACCAACAATTTACAGATAAATCCTGGATCATCATTTATCATGCTACTGGGAACTGGAGTCGGTGCTTCCTTGCCAGATATTGATGAATATAATAGTTCGGTGAGTCGCAAGTCTGTCATCAATTTCAGTCTTTTTTTGCGGCACAGGGGAATCACTCATTCACTGATTGGCTTCCTGATTTTTAGTGGCGGAATCTATTTTTTGATGAGTCTATTAATGCCGATCAAATTTACCTCATGGAATTTTCCAGATTATTGGAGCAGCTTATGGCTGGGACTAACGATCGGTTACTTTTTGCATTTATTGGAAGATAGTTTTAGCAAGCAGGGCGTAAATTGGTTGACGCCTTTTAGAAAAAAGTGCCATGGGCCAAAACTTCACTATAAAGTTGGTGGTCTTTTTGAAAAATTAATTGTTTTTATCGCAATAATTTTAATTATTATTTTAACGATTTACTGGCTTTGGCTCTTATCTTTGCCAGACCTCAAAGTGTAGCGCTTGCAATGTTACAAAGCCTTTATTTTATTTAACTGAATATCATGTTAATTTAAGGTTGTAAAATACAAATCATGATAGAATGTAAATTGAAAATAAAAGAATAAAAATAGAAGATCGGGGTAATTAGATGCAAAGTAAGAAAAAGATTTTAGCGGTACTCGCATGTGGGACTGCTTTGGCGACCGGATTTGTTTTAAACAATAATCACGTTTTGCCAAAGGTAGTTAAAGTTAAAGCTTCAACTACTAGCGTTGCCGCAAGATCATATGGTGTAGATGTTTCAATTTACCAAAGCAGTGATGTAAGCAGTTTGGCAAAAGCTGGCGGCCAATTTGCCATTGTAAAGGTTTCTGAAGGAACAAGCTATCAAAACCCAAACGGTGCAAGCCAAATCAAGAGTTCAATTGCTAACAATATGTTGCCAATGGCTTATCATTTTGCTACTTTCAGTTCTAATTCTTCAGCCGCAGTTGCTGAAGGTAAGTACGCCGTCTCTGTAGCTAAATCAATGGGTTTGCCATCAGGTGCTTATCTTGCTTGTGACTATGAAACAGGGGATGGCAACGTCGTTACTGGTTCAGCAAGCGCAAATGCAACTGCAATTTTAGCATTTATGGACCAAGTAGAAGCAGCAGGTTACCAACCTTTGCTTTATTCTTCAGCTTCAATTTTGAACAACAACATTAGTACAAGTTCTGTATTAGCCAAATATCCTAATTCACTGTGGGTAGCTTCATATGCTACGATGGGCCGAATTGATACAGCTAACTTCAATTACTTCCCATCCATGGACGGAGTCATTATTTGGCAATTCACTGATAATTGGCGCGGTCTGAGTGTTGACGGCAATACCTCATTGTTGCCTTTAACGATGAACTCCAGCTCTACTGCTACAAGCAGCGCTAGCTCACAAGCTGCTACTACCAATATTAATCAGCAGGCTTCAGCTAGTGCTTCAAGCAGTACATCAACTACCAGCACTGTCAAAACCACTAAGACGGTTATGCACCGTGCAGCTGTTTATGATTCAACTGGCAAGCGTTCAGGCAGCTATGTTTACCCAACTTATAGCAAAGTAACAGTTCTTGGTGGTATTGTTCGGATTAATGGTCGCAACTTCTATAAGATTGGCAGCAACCAATACCTTGTTGCAAGCAACATTGATGGTACACGCAAGACGTTAAGTCATAATGCTTACGTATATACCAGCAAGGGCACACGCGTTTACGTTCCAACTCTTAAGAAGGAAACTAGTCTAACTGTTTATGGTGCGAAAGTTAAATTAAACGGTAAGTACTACTACAGAATTAATGTCGCTCGCTACATTAAAGCAGGCAATATCGGATAAATATAATAAAGATAAAAATAAAACTTCAGGTTTGTGCCCAATGTCATTAAGTTAAGA
>NZ_DICZ01000007.1:0-54796 GCF_002417895.1 Lactobacillus sp. UBA5813 | reverse complement strand
ACAATGCGGCAATGGAAAGCTTCTTCCACATTATGAAGGTGGAAATGGATTATTTTACTCATCACTTTGAAACCAAAAAGCAGCTTGTCAAAGCCATGAAAGAATGGATAGAATACCATAATCACAAAAGAATCAGACCTTAAGTAAATTTATTTAGAAATTAACGTCCAGTTTTAGGGGTTAACTTCATTCTCCATACTTTTTTCTTATAAATAAAATTATTTAAATAAAATTATTTTTCTTTTTGTTGGCCTAACTTCTTAGCTTCTTCTTCAAAGTATTGACCCTTGTTTACTTCGTAGTACTTCTTGTATCTTGCGTAGTAGTTATGGAACATATACTTCATAAGAAGCCAACGCTTGAAGTTGCGGTCCTTGTCATAAAAGACAGTTGTGCCATAACGGCCTTCGCGGATCAATTCTTCAGCAGTACGCTTGGCATCATTATCGTATGTGTATTCCTCAAAGATCTTGACTGGTACGCCCAACCATAGCTTATGCTCTGACTTAAGCTTATTGCCGTAAACAGTCTTTTTATCTTTCAAGCTATCTTCAACATAGTCATCAATGTACCACTTAGCCAAGTTGTAGCCGTTCAAAGTAACGTAGAAGCTTGAACGACCTTGACGCAAGTTGATTTCAAAGAACTTGTATTGGCCATCACGTACATCATACTTAATATCAAAGTTGGCCATCCCTGTGTAGTTTAATTTTTCAAGGAAGCTTTGAACCTGTTCATACAATTTTTCATCATATGCAGGCAAAATGGTCACATAGTTACCAATTGATTGTGGCGTTGGGTCTTCCAAAAGCGGGTGACCTAAGCACATCATCTTCACTTGGTGGTTCTTGTCGACATAAGCGTTCAAAGTCCGCATGTTAGAGTCATCCCCAGGAATAAAGTCCTGCAAAATAAGGTCGGCCTTGTAGCCGTGAGTGTAAATCTTGCCCACGATATCAGCAAGTTCAGCTTCATCATGAATGGTAAAAGTCTTCTTACGGCCCTCAAATTGGCAGTTAAGCCAAGATACAGGATCTTCAGGCTTTAATTCAACTGGGTAATCAAATGGAATGGTTAAGTAGTTCTCAGCCTTGTAATCATCCATGGTAATGATTTGCGTCTTAGGATATGGCAAACCGTACTTTTCAGCAGTCTTGTAGAAGCCTTCCTTTGAGATCAAAACTTCAAGCAAGTCATAATCAATGTATGGAACAACGAAGACTTTGCTCAGTTCTTCATTGTGTTTGGCTAAAAGTTCTGCGTAGCCGTCACCACAAGCAATCAAGATAACTGGTTCTTCATGATCCTTGTAAATTTCCATCTTCTTGCGCATTACATCCATGAAAGTTGGATCAGCTGAAAAACCATGGTGAAGTTCAACATCAACAATCTTTGAATAACGGGTTGCTGCAAGTTGAATATCGGCTAAAGCCTTAACCTTGATACCATATGCTTCATTAAATGAACGTGCCATTCCATAAACATTGATATCACTACCAAGCAATATTGGCGTAAATTTCTTACTCATTCTGTACTAAAACTCCCTCTTAAACTAACTTACCTTGTTCAATCAAACTAGCAACTTCCGGTTGAACGTGTTGATACTTTTCAACTGTTCCCTTGTAATCAACAAAGAACAACTTGTACCAAACAAGGAAAGTATAAATAGCCCAAATTTGACGACGGTGTGAACCATCACCCTTGTAGTTGTCATCAAGCAGCTTAATGATCTTCTTTTGATCAAAAATATCGTTGACGAAATCTGCTTCAAATAATTCACGAACCTGCTTGTAAAAACGTGGCTCTTTCAACCATTGCTTGATTGGCGTTGGGAAACCAAGCTTTGGCCGTTTAGCCCATTCATCAGGCAAAACTTTTTCTGAAGCCTTACGCAAAGCATATTTAGTATCATGACGGTTAACCAGGTACTTAGTTGGGATAGAGTTAGCAAGCTCCGCAATCTTCTTATCAAGATAAGGAACACGCAGTTCAAGCGAGTGTGCCATTGAAATCTTGTCGGCTTTTTGCTCAATATCGTTAAGCATGAAGTGGTGCAAATCGATGTATTGCATTTGCTTTACACGGTCAACATCTTCAACCTTCTTGAAGTCTTTTTGGTAAATGCCGTTAACTGTCAAATTGTTGCGGTAAGCTGGCTGCAAGACGCTGTTAGCATCCTTAGAAGTGAAAATTGTTGGGTAGTTGATATCGTAGATAACAGATTGACCAACATAAAATTCGCTTGGCTTAGCCAAATTCGTGTACATATGAACTCGGCCTGGAAAGTTTGGCATCTTCTTGATCTTTTTAGCAAGCTTCCATTGCTTCTTTTTTGGCAATTTTTGCAATTCGCTGGTAAAGACCTTGATTACATCATTATGCGTGTGCATCCCATAGTTTACGTAGCCGGCAAACAATTCATCGGCACCTTCACCAGAAAGGGCAACCGTGACGTGCTTACGCGCTAACTTACATAAGTACCAGAGCGGAATGATTGATGGATTGGCATCAGGTTCATCCATGTGGTACTGCATTTCTGGGAAATCACGCATGGCTTCATCAGCATCAACCTTAGCGCTGAAGAAGTGCCAACCGTTAATATCGGATAATGCCTTAGCCTTAGAAGCTTCATCATAAGTTGAATCATCAAATGAAACTGAGAAGACATCATCTGGATCAAGCAAAGTAGTCAAGTAGCTTGAGTCGACACCTTCTGACAAGAATGCACCAACTGGCACGTCAGCGTTGCGGTACAAATCAACAGTTTCTTTCAAATCATCATTGATCTTCTTGAGCGTTGCTTCAAAGCTCAAACTATTCTCTTTGTATTCAGCATCCCAGTACTTGTGGGTTTGCATTTCGCCATCTTTGTATTCAAACCAGTGACCAGCTGGAAAACGGTAAACACCCTTGAAGAAAGTTTCATCAAGGTCATTGTATTGGTTCATCAAATATGGCTTAACTGCTTCAACGTTCAATTCCTTCTTGAAGTTAGGAAATTCAAGAAAACTCTTAAGTTCTGAACCCACCAGCAAATGGCCATCACGGGTTGAATAATACATTGGCTTGATACCGAAAAAGTCACGGGCACCATAAAGAGTCTTGTTGTTGTCATCCCAAATAAGGAAGGCAAACATCCCGCGTACTCGCTTAAGCAAGCCATCCATGCCCCATTCTTCATAACCGTGGAGAAGGACTTCAGTATCAGCTTTGGTTGTAAAAGTATGGCCCTTATCATTTAATTCTTTTCTAAGAGGCTTAAAGTTATAAATTTCACCATTAAAAATAATTGCTCTGGTCTTGTCTTCGTTGTAAATTGGCTGACTTCCTCCACGCAAGTCAATAATTGAAAGACGTCTAAAACCAAGTGCAACTTCATCATTTGTGTAGTAACCGTCGGAACTAGGTCCACGGTGCTTGATCGTTGCCATCATTTTTCCAATGACAGCTTGTTTGTCATTTATTTTTGGATCATAAAATGCGACAATTCCGCACATAATTAAACTTCCCTTTATCTTTGCTCTATAGTATAAACTTTCCTAATATATGAACTTTTTTATTATAAGCTAAAGACTTGTAATAGCCAAATTGGTGGTCAAATCTTTACTAAATAAAAAACATTCTGCGAGTTGAGGCTGCTCCGTAGCCAAAAACTTGAATCAGGTGCTTCTTCAAATCTACATTGACAACATAACCCGCAAATTCATTGTCAAAGTCGATCTTGCGATCCCAATTCTTATTGTATTTGGTAGTCAAAGAATGGTTCTTGCCCATTAAAGCTGAGCAGTTAAACAAGATGTATTGAATCCCATTGATGCGGTATTGATCCTCACGGTGACGGTGACCGCAGAAGTAGGCCACGATACGCGCATCTTTGATCTTAGTAAAGTCAAAGTCGTTTGACAAGCGGAATTCCGGCGGCACGTCTGAACCACTGTGCATGCGGCCGCGTTCGCGCTGGTTAAATGCAACCAATAATTCGTGCAGCGAACGACCATTATATTTGAGTGCGTTTGATCCTTTGCGGTTAATCGGATTGGCATGACTCATAAAAATAATTTGCTTGCCAGATGAGTGGGACAAGATTTCAATAATTTCCTCGATCTGGTCTTCGCGAATTGCCAAAGTGATCTTCTCATCATATTTCTTTTGTTCCTTATTGTTTAAAACGTATGGAACGTCCGACGTATTTACAGAAATCACGCGCACATTATCAAGGTCAAAGAAGGAAACGCCATGCTGCTTGGAAACATACTGAATCCGTGCCTGCTTGTACATGGTCGGCCACATGATGCTTTCAAACTCATTTTCAGGGAATGAAGCCCGCAAATCATGATGCTCATCAAACTTATCGTTTTCATCATGATTGCCTTTGATCATCATATAAGGCACGTCATCAGATTTAAATGAGTCACGCAGCTTGATCAGTTCGCTTTCGCTAACCAGACCAGCGTCAGAACCGTCGATCCAATCGCCTAAGTGCGCCTTTAAATTAAGAATTCCCGTTTGATCAAGATATGAGAATTCGCGGACATGGGTCAATCCGTTCCAGCCGTAAAAATCAATACTATCTTTATCTTTGAAGTGCGTGTCAGTGATCACGCCGATATTAACTGAGTTCTCGCCCTTGCGAACATGACCCTTGACATTTTTGACGAAATCATCCAAATAATCTTCAGCTAAATAGCGGCGACCGGTCTTCTTGCTCTTAAAAGCACGGTAGCGTCCTAATTCAACATTAAACTTTCGAACATATTCTGGCGCTAATTTTTGCGTGCTTTCAGGGCTCAATGCCTGATGCAATGTGCCTTTTTCATCTTTATAAACGGTTAAAACATAATCATGGCCACCTGGCGTGCCATCAGCTTCACCAACATGGTATTCGCCAATCGTTGTAAATTTTTGCATAGGGTCGATTAATTCGCCTTTTTTCAAAATTGAAGAGCGCTTACGAGCTCCCATTGCCTTATCGATCAATCCCCGACTGTATCTAAATAAACCCATAAAATCGCCTCAAAGACAAAAGAAAAAGCCGGCTTTAAAGTATGCCGACTCGAAAAAACTATGCGTTTTTTGCTAAAGCGTATGTAGCAAGTCCTAATGACAAGACAGCATCTTTTGATAATACTTCTTGCAAATCCTTAGCAGCAATTGATTTAACTGCGCCAATAACCTTAAGACTATATGTCAAAACATGATAATCAACTTCTGGATTGTAAAGATCATCTTCATATGGATCTTCATGGTTGTATGTTAAGTTGATTTCATCTTTATCGACAAAGCCATCGACGTGATTAGTCAAAATTCGATCATGCAAGTTAACTAATTTATCTGAAAGATTAAGTAAATTAAGCTTGTGATCACTTTCAGCTTCATAGTATTGTTCTTCAGTCATGTCGAAATAATCTTTGATTGGATTATTGAGCACGCCTAAATCATCAATTATTTGATAAACCTTTTCTGCATCAAAGTTTTGTTCGCCACTTAAGATTTTATCTTGTGACAAGGCCAAATCGTCAGCCAACATCATGGTATCTAGCTTTTCCATCTTGTCCTCCTCAAATTCACTCTATATTATAGCAAAAATCGTCTAGCTTTCTTATTACATTGCTCGTTTTAGGTAAATTTTTCAAACTTTTTTTGGTAAAAAACGATTTTTTCACGTAACTAAATTATAGAGGAATCTTTTCATTATTCACAGTAAAGGAGAAAAAGAGATGAAAAAAACTAATTCTGAAAACTTACGTTGTCCATGGAGTCAAACACGCGATCAGCTGCTGCGCGATTTTCATGATCATGAATGGGGCAAGCTCAATTTGGATGATGACTACTTGTTCGAAATGTTGATTCTGCAACTGTTTCAGTCAGGCCTGAATTGGCGCGTAATTTTGCATAAACGCGAAAATTTTAGAAAAGCATTCAAGAACTTTGATCCTGTCGGTGTGGCGGCTCTAACTGAGCAAGAAGTCGGCGATCTGATGCTTGATTCATCAATTATTCGCAACCACATTAAGATTAATGCCACGATTAAAAATGCCAAGGCGGTTCTGATCGTTCAAGCAAAATACGGCAGTTTTGCCAAATATCTGCAAAGCATCATTCCTACACAGATCGTCCATCACCCGGAAATTTTTGAAGATATTGATGTTTCTAATGATTTAGCGAAAAAACTGGCAGCCAAAATGAAAGAAGACGGCTTCTTTTTCGTAGGACCGGTGATTATTTATTCTTATTTGCAAAGCGTCGGTCTAATTAATGATCATTTGGAATGCTGTCCTGCCAAGTATCACGGATAAAAAAAGGGCCTCTAACGAGGCCTTTTTTCAAGGAAATTAATAATTCAATTAAACAAGTTTCTTCCGAATTAAACCTGAAATCCAATCAATAGTAACAACCATTATGACAATTCCAATCAGGATAATACCGACCCGGTTCCACTGACGATATTCCAAAGCAATGATCAATGGATAACCGATACCACCAGCACCAACCAAACCAAGGATTGATGCGGAACGAATTGAAACATCGAAACGGTAAAGCGTATTTGAAATCAAAGCTGGCATTAAGTTTGGCAAAGTTGAAAACATGATGACATTGAACTTGGAACCACCAACTGCGGTAACAGCCTCATTGGGTCCATCTTCCAGGTTTTCAATTGCTTCTGAGAACAATTTTGCCAGCATCCCTACCGAGTGAAAACCTAAGGCCAAAACACCGGCAGCCGAGCCGGGTCCCACAGCTTTAATAAACATCAAGGCCAAAATAATTTCAGGAAATGACCGGATAACTGCTAGCACAATTTTGCCAGAACGCGAAGCATACCATTTCTTGTGCCTTGTATTGGCTGCCCAAAAGGCAAATGGCAGTGAAATAATAGCAGAAATAAACGTACCTAAGAAGGCAATACAGAACGTTATCCATAATTGCGATACCAAGTCTTCACCACTGCCATCATAGACATAGCTCCAATCTGGGTGAAAAATTCCGTTAAAAATCGCACCGGCAATTTGGGCAGCAGTTGATTTGATCCCACCGAAGTCGATTCCAGTGCAAGACCAAATGATGATCGCTACTGTCACAATCGTAATCAACCAATGAGAAAGCTGCTTCTTTTTATTTATAGGCCTAGGCGGCAATTGTTTATATGTTGTATCCATTATTTCATTAACGCCTCCCGTGACTTAGATGAAATGTAGTCGATGATTACAACCACGACGATGATAACGATGATAATCGTTCCTGTTTTTGCATAATCAAAAGTCTGCAAAGTTTCCTGCAGATAAAGACCGATACCACCGGCACCGATATAACCTAGGATGGTTGATGCTCTGACGTTGATTTCAAATGCATATAAAACGTATGAAATGAAGTAAGTCATAATTTGTGGCAAAACCGCAAACCAAATGATTTGCAGCTTATTGGCACCAACAGCAGTCAAGGCCTCAATTGGACCTGGATCAATCGTTTCAATTGCTTCATAAAACAATTTAACTACCACGCCAAAAGTAAAGACAGCCAAGGCAAAAATACCAGCTACTGGACCAATTCCGACCACGGCGACGAAGATCGCACCTAAAAGCAGATCTGGAATTGTTCTGATGATGTTCATAATGATCCGCAAGATGCCGGTTAATACCTTGTTTTTAACAATATTGCGGGCAATCAATAGCGAATAAATAAAGGCTACTATTGAACCAATGACCGTTCCGAGCACAGCCATTTTCAGGGTTTGAAACAGAAGCGGAAATACCGTGCTAGAGTAGCTCCAATCTGGATGAGCCATTTGAACAAAAATATCGGTGAATTGACTAAAGTTTTCAAATAAGACGCTAATATGGGTATCAGTGACATTAATGGAAACAAATAAGCCAACGATAATCAAAATGACCCAGATCAGATTCATAATTTTGAACTTCTTTTTAGGTAAGTTCATTAAATCTTGATCAGTTTGACTCATTTTACTTCTCCTCGCTTCCATCGCCGCCGTTGTAAATATCGGTAAAGATTGCCTCAGGGGTATCTTTCATTTGTCCATCATAAACAACTTGTCCCTGACGAATTCCGATTACTCTTTTACCAAATTGACGAGCAAGATCCACGCTGTGCATGTTGGCCAAAACCGTCATTCCGTACTTTTCGTTCAGCATCTTCAAGTCATTCATTACCTTGAGAGAAGTCTGAGGATCAAGTGAAGCTGTTGGTTCGTCGGCCAAAATGATCTTCGGATTTTGCATCAATACACGCGCGATTGCGACACGCTGCTGTTGACCACCTGACAACTCGTCGGCACGAGCGTAGACTTTATCAGCTAAATCGACTTGTTGCAAAGCTTCATAGGCTTTCTGCTTATCCTCTTTAGAAAAGAGATTGAGCGTTGTTTTCCAGGTTGGATAATATGCTACTCGTCCAGTTAAAACATTGCGCAAAGCGCTGGAACGTTTAACTAAATTGAAACTTTGGAAAATCATGCCAATGCTGCGACGCAGAAGGCGCAAATTTTTACCCTTTGCCTTAGTAATCGATTCGCCATCAATTTCGATATCGCCCTTGCTGATATCATGAAGACGGTTGATTGAACGAAGCAAGGTTGACTTACCAGCACCAGATAAGCCCACAACCACGACAAATTCGCCTTTGTTGATAGTTAAGTTGATGTCTTTTAAACCGACTGTGCCATTATCGTAGATCTTAGTAACGTTTTTTAGCTCAATCATTGGCTTTTCGGAATTTGCCATTAATTATTAACTCCTTAAATTTGATTTTTATTTTTTGGATGATTCGATGATCTTGTCGTATTTACGAACAACATTGAAATCAGAATCTTTTGCGTAAGTGTAGCCTTCATGACTATATACGCTTTCGATAACCTTCTTACCTGCCTTAGTCTTGCTAATAGCGATAAATGCTTTAGCAAGCTTTGCCTTAAACTTCTTGTTCATGTCTGGACGAACAGAAATCGTGTCGTTTGGAATTGGCTTGGTAAAGTAAATCGGAACAACTTGACTCATGATCTTTGGGTTATCTTTGATAACTAAGGTACGAGCGTCTTCAAAAACAAAGGCAGCATCGGTATCACCGTTTAGAACATTTAATACTCCTTGGTCGTGACCAGTTACAGTAACAAGCTTGCAGCTCTTCAGAACATCAAGGCCCTTTTCCTTTAATTCAGCAATTGGGAACACGTAACCAGCTGATGAAGTTGGGTCTTGGACAGAAATGCTCTTGCCCTTAAGATCTTTCCATGACTTGATCTTTGAACCCTTCTTAACCAGGATTCCGGCCCGGTAGTTTCTAACCAGCTTGTTAGTAGTCTTGCCGCCTGGCTGCTTAATGCCATAGCGTTCAGCTTGAAGCAACAGATCAGCTGCACCTTCCTTGTGAGCTAAAACATAGCCATCTGGTGGAAGGAAACCAACATCGACTTTCTTTGACTTCATAGCTTCAACAACAGTGTTGTAATCAGTTGACATAGTAACGTGAACCGGAATTCCTAATCTCTTTGAAAGCATCTTTTCAAGAGGCTTAGCGCGAGCTTCAAGAGTTGTAGCAGATTGACTTGGAACAAATTCAATCGTCAAGCTTTTTGGGGTATAGCCCTTTTTGCTTGAACTGCTGCTTGAACAAGCTGTTGCAACAACGGCAACCAGCAGCGCAACGACAGCGACTAACACTTTTTTAAACTTTTTCATATGTCCTCCTAGACCGATAAAAACTCCTGCTATTAAAAAGACTTAATATAAAACGTGGCAACACGATCCATATTAAGTCTTTTAATGGCATCTGTATTTTAAAAAACGAACAATAACAAACTGGGTCCAAAGAGAGTCTGTTACACCTGTACAAGCTAAAACGGTTAATTTATTAGTATTTAAAATTTGCATAGTGTACGTCTTTCTCTGCTTGTTGCTCGTTCATTTGTGAAAATTATACCAGAAGTGTTCGTGTTTTATCAAGGGGATATTTAAAAAAATAACTTTTTGAAAACAAAAAAAGACCTCTAACGAGATCTTTTTCATTAGGCTTTATGCCTTAGGTTTAATTGGATTGTTGTCAATATCAGTTCTAACAATCAAAACATCAGCTAAAGCGTGCTGGTTTACGTATTCAGTAACTGAACCCATCAACATTCTTTCAACGGCGTTCAAACCAGTAGCTCCCATCACGATCAAAGTGTTCTTGTGATCTTTAATGAAGTCGTAAGAAATAATTCTCTTAGGACTGCCATAACGAATATGGTAGTTAATATCATCAAACTGGAAGTTATCATGAGCCCATTTCTTTAAGCTCTTTAAATATTCTTCAGCATCTTGTGTCATTTGATAAATAGTGTCGCCAGAAATCAAGGTATCTTGCATTTCGCCCATGAATTGACGAGTATCAATAACGTTCAATACATCGACATGCGCATGATCGGTCATTGCAATCTTGACAGCTTTGTCAAAAGCACGTTCAGCTGTTTCTGAGCCGTCGACTGGTACCAAAATACTTTCTTCTTGTTTAGCCATTTTCTCATCTCCTATGAATTATTTAGTGCTAATTTTATTTTAGCATAATTTAAAAAAATGCTTCTTTTTTTGTTTGCTACTTTATCCATGCTTTAATTGTTTCTTTTAATATTTGTTGGTAGAATTAAATACAATGCTATTTTTCTCTGGGAGGAGGATTTAACGATGAAAAAACTAACCAACCAGCTGATTGGAATTACCAGTGGTCGCAACTTCAGAGAATTGGGCGGCTACCAAACTTTATCAGGGAAAACCATCAAGATGCACAAGCTGCTGAGAACCGGCAACCTAGCTGATTTATCGCCTTTTGACTTAGATTATCTCAAAGATTACGGTGTTAAATATGTCGTCGACTTCCGCAGCCAAGAAGAAGTTGATCACCAGCCAGATCGAGTTCCAGAAGGCGCAGAATATGATTTTGATCCTGTCTTCAGTGAAGATTTAACCAACTCTTCCAGAAGCATTAACGATTTGGACAATCAGTCCAAAGATGACGCTGACTTCGGTTTCAACCACATGCTTTTTGCTTACGAAGACATGATTCGCAGCGACTCTGCTCAAAGCGCCTACCGCAAGTTTTTTGCAAAATTAATGGAAAATGATCAGCCTTCACAAAGCTTGATTTTTCACTGTACTGCTGGCAAAGACCGGACTGGTTTTGGCGCATTGCTGGTATTAACTGCTTTGGGCGTGCCACTAAGAACGATCAAGCAAGATTATTTGCTGACCAACATTACCACCAAGGACTTCGTTGATGGCATGGTTGAACGTGAAAAAGAACAAGGCAAGAACAAGAACACCTTGCAATCAATCCGCGATATTCAAAGCGTGCATCCCGAATACATCGATCATGCAATCAAAGTCATGACTGATGATTACGGCAGCATCAATGATTATTTGCGTGAAGTGATACAGCTTTCAAGTGCTGACATCATGGACTTAAGAAGAATTTATCTCGATTAAAAAAGCTGCTAGTTTGCAAACAAAATAGCAGTTTTTTTAGAATTTTTGCAACAAATATTGATAAATTGCCTCTGGATCTGTGAAGTTCAAAAAGTTCTTCAATTCTTTTTCCGGTGTCCGTGCTAAGAAATCCATAACTTGACTTAACAATTTAGCCTGACCATCTGGATTTGTTTCCAGCAGCATAAATAAAAATTTAACCTGCAACTTTTCGTCTGGTTTGATCATATTGCCAAAAGTGACCGGATTTTTTAAAGCAACCGGTACGATCAAGCGCTTATTGACGAACTCGCCCTCAGTATGCGGAATTGCAATGTTGGGCAAATCGGCACCTAGAGTTTTGGTTGACAAACCGGTGGGAAAATTATGCTCGCGTTCAATAATATGGGCCAAAAAATTGCCTTTTACATAGCCACTATCGAGCAAATGATCATAAATATTTTTAAGCAATTCATCCTGATCGCTTTCATTGCTGACAAAAACTGCATCTGCCGCAAAAACTTGCTTTTTTTCCATATTTTACCTTCCTCACTACCTACATCCATGACCTTAAATTATCAAGAGGTTTTTTTCAACCAAAATCATGGTAAAGTTAAGAAAAGAAATTTGTTTTGTATTTTGTTACAAGGAGATAAAAATGACAAAAACAAAGACCGTTTATTTTGGTGCTGGCTGGTTCACTGATAAACAAAACAAGGCTTACAAAGATGCAATGGCTGCCTTGAAAGAAAATCCCACGATTGATTTTGATCATTGCTACGTCCCACTGCAAAATCAATACAAAGACATCCGGGTCGATCTTCATCCTGAATATTTACACGACATCGAATGGGCTGACGCTACCTACCATGGTGATTTAGTCGGCATCAAATCAAGCGATGTCATGCTCGGTGTCTACATTCCTGAAGAAGAAGACGTTGGCTTGGGAATGGAGCTGGGCTATGCTTTAAGCCAAGGAAAATACATCTTGCTCGTAATTCCTGATGAAGATTATGGCAAGAAGATCAACTTGATGAGTTGGGGCGTATGCGACAATGCCATTAAGATGAGCGAATTAAAAGACTTCGACTTTAACAAGCCACGTTATGCTTTTTACGATGGTGCTGTTTACTAAAAAATAAAAAAAAAGCAAATTAAATGACCCTGCACTAAATAATTAGTGCAGGGTCATTTCTTCATATCTTCGAACATATACATTAATCTTTCTACGATATGCTAAAAGTTATCTTGCGAGCGACTTAACTTCTAAATCATTATTCAATGCTTGCCGCGAGGGTTTAAAGCCACTTATGTAAATTATTGTCACTCTTTACTTTTTTCATTTGTAAAGCCCATCGGAACTCACCTTTTTCTTGTTTTTTAGTTCTTCTTTTCTTTACACTCATAATATACCTTATCTTTTTATTTTTGTAAAGCGCTTACATTTAAAAATATAAAAAAAGAAGAACAAGCAGAAATTCTACTTGCTCTTCTCTTTATATGATTAAGCTTTGTACTTGGATTCACCATTCAAATAAGTTTCACTCAAAGTCATGTTAGGATTCAAAATCAAGAAATCGGCGTCCTTGTCAGGCTTGATTGAACCACATCTATCCAAAATATGTGCACTCTTGGCTGGGACATAGGAACCCATCATAATGGCTTTTTCTGGATCAACAATATTCCAGTCAACCACATTCTTAACACCGTCTTTTAATTGCAAAATACTGCCGGCTAAATTGTCGCCATCCTTTAAGCGGGCCATGCCGTCTTTAACGTAAACTGGCAATTCGCCTAACATGTAGTCGCCATCTGGCATCATGCCGGCTTCCATACAATCAGTAATCAGCGCAATATGCTCTGGACCAACTGCGTTGATTAAAGCTCTAGCCATTGGTTCTTGCACATGGTGGCCATCGCAAATAAGTTCGTCAGTCACGTTATGCATTGCCATGGCAGCATTAGAAATTGAAGGGGTATGGTGCATAGGATCAGGCATCCCATTAAAAGTATGAGTAAACATACTGGCACCAGCTTCAATGCCGCTAACTGCTTCGTCAAAAGTTGCGCTTGAGTGCCCTAATGAAACAACGATTCCTTCTTTAACAGCTTCACGAATAAATTCATTTGATCCTTTTCTTTCAGGAGCCATTGAAATTTTCTTCAGCATGCCATCTGAAGCTTCAAGCCACTTGTTAAATTCATCGATGCTTGGGTCCATCATATATTTAGGATTTTCAGCACCTGCATGTTCCTCTGTAAAGAATGGCCCTTCAAAGTGGATTCCCTGAATTTTAGCCCCTTCTTCTTCACCCTTGTGAGCTGCGAACATCTTGCAGATTCTGGTTAAAGTAGCACTAGCAGCAGTGATTGTGGTTGGCAGCCATGACGTTACCCCTGCACTCAACAAACCTTTAGAAATCTTGTTAATACCGTCCCAGTCGCTCTTCATAACGTCTTCACGCAAAGAACCGTGAATATGAGTATCAACATAGCCAGGAGCAACCCATTTGCCCGGATAATCAACGATCTTGCCTGCAGGCTTTTCAGTTTCTGGATAGTAAAAACCAAATTTGCCATTATCTTGAATTTCAAGATAGCCACCCTTTTCGGTTCTGTTTTCAAGGAAGAACTTATCTGCATGAATGTAATATGTCATTTGTCAATTTCCTCTTTAATTAACTACTTGCTTGCAATGTTTTTCTTTATTTTAATCTCTGTTTCTATTTTACACAAAAGAATTGGTCTTTACCAGTTTTAAAGCAAACAGTAAAAGGTAAAAAATATTGCTTTTTTAGTTATAATAGAATAAAGATTATATAGGAAGATGTACTATGACACAAGATACGCAAATTAATAGACACCAATTAGGTCGACTTATCGGTGCAAGCAAATGCGATCACTTCTATGAGCTGCACTATGCTACCGGTGAAATTGCTCGGCTTTACATTTTAGCCGACGGTATTTTTCGTCTATTTATTGATCCTGATAAAAAATTTGACGAAAATCATTCCGGCCTAGTTAATTTAAGCAAGTTTAATAATCATTTCTTTGAAAAATCTAGTCCGCGTGCAACCAGCGATTCTTTCATCATTCAATCTGGCAGTTTCCAACTGATTTTTGAACAAAAAACCGCCACGATGATCATTTTTGATGAAAGCTTGCATCGCACCCGCTTGAGTCAGCTTAGTCCTATCGAACTAGGCAGCAATCAAACGATTGAAATCCTCAAGCAGAACAAGAACGAATTTTACTTTGGCGGCGGAATTCAAAACGGCTCATTCAGCCACAAAGGCAAGCGAATCGACATTAAGCGCGACGGTATTACAGGAGCTGGCGGCGTTTTAAGCCAAATTCCGTTCTTCTGGTCTAATGCTGGTTTCGGTGAATTCAGAAACACTAACCAAGCTGGTGAATATGATTTTGGCAAGATTAACGAGAATGTTGCCCTGATTAAGCATGAAGATCGAATCTTCGATAATTTCTACTTGATTGGCAATTCTCCTAGCGATTTAATTTATAAATACTACTTATTGACTGGCTTGCCATTGATGCCACCCAAATACGCTTTGGATTTGGGCCACATGGGCAACTTTTTAACAACATTATGGAAACCAAGCGAAGCTAAAGAACGTAATGCCACCATGTTTGAAGATGGCAATTACTATGCTCGAACCAAGGATCCAAATGAATCCAGTGGCAAAGCATCATTGAACGGCGAAGAAGAATATCAATTCTCAGCTCGCGGCGCAATTGACCGCTATCAAAAATTCCACTTTCCACTTGGTTGGCTTGTACCAAACTATGGCATCAGCGATTTAGAAGAAGAATCTCTGACCAACTTCAATGACTATGCCAACACTCATGGCGTTGAAGTCGGAATTTGGGTCAAAAATAATTTGAGCGGCTTGCCAAAGAGTAGTTCCTTTATTGCAACTGCAACCGATAATATCGCTCAATTGCAAAAAGATACTGACAGCTTGAAGGTTAACTTAAACCGCAAACGTCCATTTATTATTAGTAATAGTGGCAGCGTCGGCAGTCAGGCTTATTCTGCTTTGGCCTTTGGTACAGCTGGCGGCAACTGGGACAATATTGGAACTCAGGTAGCCAGTTTGCTAGGAGCCGGACTTTCTGGCGAAACTCTAGTCGGCGGTAGCGTTGACGGTACGACTGGTGGTGGCAACGCCAAAATCGCTATTCGTGACTTTGAATGGAAAACCTTCACGCCACTGCTCTTCAACATTAACGATCAAAGCAAATTCAGCAAGACGCCATTTGCTTATAACGGCAAGATAAGCAACATCAATCATGCTTATTTGGCTTTACGTCAACAATTAAAGCCATACCTTTACACTTTGATCTATGGCACGCAAAAAGGTCATTCCTTCGTTCAACCATTATTCATGGACTTCCCACACGAACAGGTCAACTACACTGAACAAGTTGACCACGAATTCATGTTAGGCTCCAGCATTTTGGTTGCTCCAATTACCAATGGCCGCGAAGACAGCAATGGCAACTCACGCAAGGATAATCTTTACTTGCCAAGCCATCGTACAATGTGGATCGATCTCTTCACTGGTGAAAAGTATATCGGTGGTCGCGTCTACAACAAGTTATCTTACCCAACTTGGCATTTGCCAGTCTTCGTGCGCGGCGGCGCTATCTTTGATTTGGGCAAGCGGAACTTTGTTTTGTACCCACAAGCTAAGAGCAGCATTAGTTTCTACGATGATAATGGCTACACTGATTTTACTCACAACCATACCGAAACACGCGTTACCAGCGATTTGAATTCCAGCAAATTGACCATCACAATTGATCCTGTTAAAGGCGACTACAGCGGAATGGAAACAAACAGCACAACTAATTTGAACATTATGTGTGATGCATATCCTGACCGGGTCACTGTTAAGATTAACGACCAATTGATCAACTTGCAGGAATATGGCACAAGCGATGCTTTTGCTCATGCCAAAGAAGGTTTCTTCTACAATACCAATTACAGCTGGATGCCTGAATTCGATCAATATCGCGAAGCTAAGCAAACAGCTTTGCAAATCAAGTTGGGCAGTCGCGACATAACTGATACTAAATTTGAAATTATCATTCAAAACTTCAATTATGGCAGTCAGACTTTGGTTCACTCAATTACTGACTCCGTGTTGCGTTCACCTAAAGGCATTAGCCTTGATCCTGCAAAGATCACTGCACATTCATTGTCGGTTTCATGGACTAAGATGACTGACCAAGTTCAATTCGAAATTAACGGCATCTTATATGACGGCATTGATGGCGACAACTTTACTTTCCATGAATTAGAGCCAAATAAACGCTATGTCATGCGCATGCGCTATGTAGCCGACAATAAAGTTTCTGAATGGTCTGAACCCTTTGGCGCAATTACGAAGCATGCCGCAATTGATTATGCGATCCGCAATGTGCAGACCACTTGTAACTATGCCGAAAATCCTGCTCACCCAATTAAATATTTAACTGACTTGAAGTTGGCTAGTGAATGGGAAACTAAAGATCAATTTGATGAAAACAAACCATTAACTTTGACCTTTGCTTTTGAAGATGTTGAAAAACTTAGTCGGATGGCCTTCATTCCGCGCAATATTGATCGCCAAGGAACACCAGTTGAAGTTGAAATTGAAATATCAACTGATGGACAAAACTTTAAGCCATACGGCGAGCATATTAATTGGAAAGCCGATGCCAAGAATAAGGTTATCGGTCTGCGCGATGTCAGCGCTAAGGCAATCAGAATGACAGTTTATAAGTCATCTGGTCCATTAGTTGCTGGGAAAGAAGTCTTATTCTTTAGAGCCAAGGATAAAGATTAACTATAGAAAATCTAAATAGAAAAAAATAAAGGTTGAGAATCATCTCAACCTTTATTTTTATGCTTTTATATTTTTAGCCTAATTCTTGCTTAAGCCATTCGATACTCATTTCAAACCACCGGGCTGCATGCGGATTGTTTTGCCATTCCTTGCCGCTCTCGGTCGTTTCAGGTCTGGCCAAAGAAAAGCCATGGTAGCCCTTGTTAAAGAGATGTGCTTCACATTCAACCTGATTTGCATATAAGGCTCGAATGTATTCAATTGAATTTGAAATCAGCACGACTGGATCATCCCAAGCTTGAAAGATAAACGTTGCCGGTGTTTCACGTGTAACACCCAGGGCGCTGTCTCTTAATTCCGGCTCATCTGGCAAGTCCTTCTCCTGACCATCAGGAATTTCAAAGCCGATTTGATCAATATTGATCAATGGGTAGCCTAAAATTGTTTTATTTGGCCGCACCTCTTCAGCTTGATAATCATATTTCTTTGCAAACTTTTCACTATTAGCCATAAAGTTTGCAGCACTAGCTACATGTCCACCGGCTGAAAAGCCCAAAGTAACAATTTTATTTGGATCAATTCCATATTCTTCGGCATGATCACGATAATATTTTACTGTTGTTAAAACATCCAAACCAGCATCTGGATAAATCTTGCCCGGATCCTGCACTAAATTATATTCCATCACAACACTATTGAACCCGCGCGCATTATAAGCCAAGGCTACCGGTTCGCTTTCCCTAGCGGACAAGTGATTAAAACTGCCACCGGGTATAACAATTATTAATGGCCGAGTTTGAACAGCCAATTTCGGATTTTTCTCTAAAAAATAAGTATGAACCTTAAATTCACGTCCATTAAAATTAGTTAGTGTTAGACTTTTGGTCTCCATGTTTCACCTCATCTTTACCCATTCCTCTAGCTAGCAAAAAAGTAGAGAATGGGACTGTTAACAATACACCGATCAAAGAATACAAGATAATCAGTGCTTCATTAACGAATAATTTTTCATTGACGATTTCGCCAAAGGAATAGCCCAAGCGGAAATACCATAAGAATAGTGACAAAAAACTGCCGAACATCCCAAATAAGATGGTATTCATCGCGGTTCCCAATACATCATTGCCAATTGCCGTTCCGCTGCCTTCTAGCTCCTTACGGGTAATCTGGACATGATGTTTTTTAAGTTCTAACAAACCTGAACTCATGGCTACCGCAGCTTCCGCAATCGCACCCAATGCAGAAAATATTGCCACGGTCACGGCGATCATCGGATAACTTAAGCCAGGCATCTGTGATAGACCAACCAAAACTTCACCAGATTCAGGACCTAAGCCAGCAGCTTGCGCCAACCATTGACATATTAAGATTAACACACTCACTAACAAACAAACCGTAAAAGCTGAATAAAAGGAGTTTTTAGCGACAGTATAGTCATGAGTGCCCAGGAAAATAATCGTTACCAGTTTCAAGGGAATAAAAATCAAAGTCAGTATTGGAATGCTAATTCCCCAGGAAATTAAAATTGCGACCAGAATCAGCAGCAATGTATTGATCAAAACACTAAAGAAACTGCGGATTCCTGTTTCACCGCCAACAATAATCATCAAAATCGCTAAAACTGCGATTAAAGCGCCTAAAGTACTCATTTATTCTGGCCTCGCTTTTCTTTTAAAAACAGCAAGCTGCAGCCTGTCGCAAAGATTACGGTTAACACGATTGAAATGGCGGAAATAACACTTTGAGTAGCACCTAATGACAAAGTAAAGCCAAAGGCAGAGCTCAGACTGTTGTTGTCACGCAAGTAAATAATCGTCATTGGCAATGCACCTGCGATGAAAATCAATACCAATACGTTGATCAGTGGTCCCATAATTTCCTGTCCCATTGTCCGGCCACTTTGAATCAATTGCTTAGCCGTAATATTTTTTTTAACTTGAACCACTTCATAAAGACTGGAAATAATATCAGTTGCTTCATCCATAACCGCTCCAAGAACCCCTAACAAGCTTTGTGCTAAAAATATTCCGCGCGGATCTTGAGTCGCATAGTCGCCTGTCTCATATTTCATTTCAGATTCACCCGTTAATTTCATAATCACGTAGCATAAGCCAAATGAAACGAAAACACCCAGTAGGGTTGCCAGCCAAGTCGCCAGCATTTTCTTATTCAGGCCTTGAACAATCAGCAAACTGATGAAAGAGAAGACAACATCAGCCAGACCGAAGAGCAGGATGATATAAGCGCCATTTAATTTGACGTCAAGCACGATAACGCCGTAAAAGATAATCCAGCTCAGCAGCATTGAAATTAAAAGCGCGATTGTATGCTTGCCGGCCATCGCGATCATTAATGCAATCGTCAGCGTTAATACCAGCACCAGAACCCAGTCACGTTTAGGATTGCCTAAAGCGACTTTGCCCTTTTGGATGCTGACAAAAATACGTTGTCGCGGACGATATTTTTGCGTAGTTAATTGTGAAGGATAGTAGACATTTTTCTCAGTAAAAGTTTTGCCCTTGTATTTACCGGACAAAATCTTGATATGCAATGTCTGTTCCCTAGTTTGATCCACATTGTTGTAGACATCTTTATCTTTTTCAATCAGCCGATCTTTAATCTTCGTATCCGTAATTACAGCAACGTCATCTTTTTGATAGACATCGCTTAAAAAGTAGGTTCCCGCTGATAAAAGCAGCCCTATTACGAAGACGATCAGCGCAATCCAATAACGTTTTTTCATTGCAAACTCCTTAAAAAGATCTGTTTCTACTTTAAAACAAAAAACGACTTTGAATAAAGCCGTTTCTGTAATCTTAATAATTTAAAAATCTTTGCCACCAATGTGCTTTCTTACGTGGCAGCTGCATATCTTCAAGGGTACGATGACCATTAGCACTTGCCTTCTTCTTTTGGGCATTTTCTCTTGCTTTGCTTAAAATTTCATCATGCAGTTCTTTTTCGCTCTTATGAGCATCACGTTCAACTTCCTTGCGTTTTTCTTCACGCGTCATCGTGTGATGCTCCTCATGCGTGGAATTAGAACTGACAATTCCCGAAATATCAGGCAAGGCCGCAATTTTAGGATCAACTTCCTTATCCTTTGGAGCTGCCAATTCATTTTGCTTTTTCAGCAAGGCTTGATTTTGTTTTTCAATGCGATCAAGTTGTTTCTGCAAATTGTTAATAGCATTGTTTTGATTAGCAATCGTCTGCTGCAGAACACCTAACAATTTGGCCATCTGATGAGGATCCAATAATTGCTTTTGGTCAGTGGAAGCATCTTTTTCTTTAGCTTGCTTTTGCTCACTGACTGCATAAATCTGTCTAGCAGCTTCCTTTAAAGTTAAGCCTTTTTCCTTAGCCAATTTATGAAAAGCATCAAGATCCTCAATATCTTTTTGATGGTACAGCCGTTCTTTTTGTTTGCTGCGTTGAAAATAATGCTCATTGCCGGTTACTTTTTCGACAATTAAAGAATATCTTCTCAGCGTTGCAACACTGATTCCCAACTTTTTTGCAGCCGTCCTTGGTACATCTAATTCTTCAAAATCGTGCTTCTCACTCGTCATCACTGTCTACCCCTACTTTTTTGCAATTAAATTAATCGTGCTTGTGAAGTAAAGTCTTCTTATGATCGTAACGAGCTTGACCCGCTTCAATTAAGCGCGTAATTAATTCGGTATAAGGAATGCCAGCAGCTTCAAAAAGCTTTGGATACATACTGATGTTGGTGAAACCTGGCAATGCATTAACTTCAGTTAAGACAACTTTGCCATCTGGAGTAAGCATTGAGTCAATTCTTGCCATGCCTGAACATTCAGTTGCTTGGTAAACCTTCAAAGCGTTTGAACGAACCTTTTCAACGATTCTGTCTGGTAATTCGGCTGGAATTTGCAACTTAGAAGTTGAGTTATCATCGTACTTGTTTTCGTATGAGTACCATGAACCAGCCGCATTAGTAATTTGACCAACACCTGAAACGATTGGATTGTCATTGCCCAATACGGCAGTTTCAACTTCGGTACCAGGAACAGTTTCTTCAACCAAAACTTTGTCATCGTACTTGAAAGCTTCATCCAAAGCCTTTTTGTATTCATCAGCATTGGTAACGTGGCTGACGCCAACTGAAGAACCTTGGTTAGAAGGTTTAACAAACATATCCTTGCCCAACTTTTCAGCAACCTTGTCGTAGTTAAGCTTGTCACTATTCTTGTCGTCATAATCACTGCGCTTAACAGCAATCCAGTCAGCAACAGGAACACCAACGCGTTGAGCCAAAATCTTGGTAAATTCCTTGTCCATTGTAACGGCTGCTGCTAAGATATCGTCACCAACAAATGGCTTATCCAAAATTCTGAATAAACCTTGCAAACCACCATCTTCACCTAAGTTGCCGTGAACAATTGGGAAGAAGATGTCAATTTCTGGCAAGTTGGCTAATTCGATCAAGTTAGAAATGTTAGTTACTTTATGTGGGTTCTTTACTTGGTACTTAGGATCCTTTAATACTTTGAAAGATTCCTTTTCATCAGCAAAGTAGCCATCGTTAGTAATCCAAATTGGATGTACATCAAACTTATCTTTATCAATTGCATTATAAATGTTGTGACCTGAAACAATTGAAACTTCATATTCAGATGAATTTCCACCAAAAATCAATCCGACTTGTGTTTTTTTAACCATAATTTATTTTTACCTCTTGATAATTGTTACCATCTTTTAATTATACGCAATACCGTCTAAAAAAACTAAGTTTCGGCAAGATTTTTTACTAAAGAATTAGAATTTATTCGGGGTATAATATTCTAGTAGGGACAGAAAGGAACGGTGCGATGTTTTTACGCAAATTCACAATCGCTGCTGCTTGCAGCATGCTACTATTTGTACCTAGCATCAGCGTCAACGCTGCCACCTTTAGTGATGGAGAAATAAGTCAGGTTCAGCATTTCCAAAAAGAATACGCTGATCTTGATAAAACTAGTTACGATATCAATAACCTTTATGAAGTTAAACCTCAATTAGGCGCTAACTTTAGTGCGGGTAAAATCAAACAGCAATACATTACAACTCAATTAGCCTACATCAACTATTACCGTGGTCTCTTTGGTTTGCCTGCAATTAAGACAAATGCTATAGCGAATAGCAACGCACAAAAAACTGCTGCTGTAATGGCTGCTATTAATGCTGATCCCTTTGTCAATCAACATGGGCTGCCAACTGATACGCAACCTAACTATGTCAGCGATTCACTCTGGAAGTTGGCTCAGGATACTTCTGAGACTTCCAATTTGAATTTCAATGTTGCTAACCAATCAGCTGGTGATGTAATTACTGACCTAATTACTGACCATTACAATTTAACTGGAACCGATACCGGACACAGAGCCTGGATTTTATCGACCCGGCTTTCATCAACTGGTATTGGAGCAGCTTATGGCTCGAATGGCTATCGCTACTCAGTACAAAAGGTTCTAAATGTTGATGATATTTTCCGCGTTGCCAGTCAAGCAAGCGTGGCTTATCCAAGTGCGGGCGTTTTCCCAGTTGAATTAGCAAAGGGCAAGAACGTTGCCTGGTCGCTTTATTTATCCAACAAGGTCTACTCTGGCACGCCTAAAGTCAAAATTACGGATATGGACACTAAGAAGACTTATCAGGCAACCAAAGTTAAGAATTACAGCCAAGACGGTTATGGCAACTTCAAGACAGTCATTACTTATATGCCCGGCAAGACGCCTATTATTTCTGGACACCAATATAAGATAGTTATAGGTAACTTATACAGCTACACTTTTAAACTGTTTAAAGAAGATACCTCTACTACCAAGGAAGTAGCGACTACGACTGGTTCCACTTATCAAAAAGGAGCAGTTCAACAGGACAGCCATTTGAAATCACCCTTCGCAAAGACAAATGCCAAGTTATGGGCTAGTTTCAATATCAATGTAAAAAACAGCAAAATTGAGCATTACTTCTTCGATGCATTGAAGAAGGGACAATGGCATCAGAATTTTTTCCTAAAACGCGTCTTGCAAGTCATAAGTAAATAATAAAAAAATGAGGACATCGTCCTCATTTTTTCTTTCTATAAAACTTTTGCTAAGAAATCTTTTGCCCGCTCACTCTTCGGGTGATCAAAGACTTGTTCAGGATCGCCTTTTTCTTGCAAGTAGCTGTCGGCCATGAACCAGATTATTGATCTTGCCCAGGCCTTTAAAGCTCTTGATATTCTTGTATTTATTTTTATCACGCTTGTTAATTAAGAAATATTCACCGCTTGGACGGTAGTAGATCTGTGAAAAATTCACGCTCTTTGGTCTTCCCATTCTCACTCGCTGTAAATTCGAGCGGTGGATAATCGGCAGAAGTACCAACTACTAATTGCTTGGTCTTTTTGATCCGCTTTAAAACCGTTCCCTGCGCCACCGTCTTTTTTTCGGCATCATTAGCAGGCGTTGCGGCAATTGGCGTTATAAAAATTGAGAATAACATTAACAATGCAACGAACAAGGCCACTATTTTTTTCGTTTCATAGTCTCACCATCAGTCAGATTAAAAAATAATTAAATAGATTGAATAAAGTATACCATGAAATAAAAAAAGTGCCTAGAACTTATATTCTAAGCACTTATAAAATTATTTAGCAGTAGTTGCTTGCCATGGAATAGCACACAAGATGTAAATGACTACGCCAGCAATGACGAAGTCCAAAAAGACGCTGCTGCTGATCTCTAGCAAATAGCTTAATCCGCCAATCGGCAAACTTTCAACATTGATAATGACGGGAACAAGCGCCATTAAACCAGAAATCAAAATCAGCCAAAAGCCTGCCCACATCCCAGCAGCCGTAATATCATGAATTAGCGCCTTAATTGAACTGCGCGAATGCATATCGCTGATTAACGAAACAAATGCGACCATGGTAATCAAAATAATAATAATGTTGACTACCAACAGTAAAACTGCAATGTTAGCCCCCAAGGTAACGATATTTAAATTAAAAGCCTGATTAATGAAGTAAAGCGCGTTGCTACTTTGACTCTTTAGCTTCTTTCGCACCGTTTGCGCATCGCTGGAAGCACCTTCATCGATATTTTTATTAATATCTGCAAGAATTCGTTTGGCCAAATCTGTATTGCTTACTTTGATCCAGTGCACGCCCAATGAATAATCAATAATGTGATTAGCAATCGGCTGCGTCTGATCAACTGTCAGCAAATTTGAATCAGATTCGCGCTTGGCACCAATCAAATCCGCTAAAGTATCAAAGTGACTATTGACTTGACGTACAATAACAGCTTGATTGTTGCTGGTTTTAATTTGCCCCTTCATAAAGATCGGATTTAAAAAGGTAACCGTGATCATCGTTAACGAGGCAATTAAAAAGATAACCCAAGCCAGTGTTCGCTTATACTTGTTGCTCTGCTCGTGATCCATCCGTCGCAAATCGGCTCGTGAGCTTTCAACCATAGACTACTCCTTTAGCTGATGATTTCTTTTTCACCATCAAACATTGTATAGATTGCTTGGTGAACGCTTTCCATATCAGCTGTCTCAATAATTTCATGACCATCCTTCAAGGCTTGATCAATTTCATCTGGACTGCAATGACAGAAGCTGTACATCAATGAGCTAGTAGCATAATTTGATAAATCTTCTGCAGTCAGATGGTATTTTTTACGATCATAGTATAGTCGTCCAACACCAATTGTGACAAAAGCAATTCCGCTCTCAAGTTCAGCCTGAGTGGCATTAATGTCATCAAAAAGATGTTCGTCATGTACCCAGTCTAAAAGCATTGATCCCCAATTATCAAGCGTTTCATTATTGGTAAAGGCCTGTGAAATAATACGATCAAGCCCCTCATCGTGCATCCCTAAAACACCAATTGTGTAAATAAATGCTTTCATATGAGCATATGAAGAATAATGTTCTATCTGGTCGTAGTTATTAACTTGTTCATCTAAAGTATTGAATAAGTTGCGTACAATATCACTAATTAATTTTGATTTATGAGGATAGTAGGATTGGAGCAAGGACTTAGAAATATCGGATTTTTCCGCAATCATCTGCAGCGAAACATTATCCATTCCATTTTCTCTAATTAGACGAAAAGTATTCCCAAGAATTACTCTTCTTCTTTTCATATTTTTACGTTTTGCCATGAATCTCCTCCCGTTTTTATTCTATACAATTAAATTTTATTATATCAATCCAAATGTTTATCTGAATAGGAAAAAGCAAATTTTTGATAAAAAATAATCCCCAACCAAATCGGAGGATTATCTTTAAGTATTATCATTAAATAATTACTTCAAGCGATTTTGTTCATCAAAGATTTGGTGAATTGAACGATCGTTATAAACATAATCAATTCCGCGTGCCAATAATTGATCAACAGAAATTCTAACCATTCTGTCTGGGTAGCGCTTGTGCTTGATCGTATCAGTTACAACAATTTGTTCAACTGGCAATCCATTAAGCACTTCAGTTGCATCCTTAGAAAGAAGAGCATGGGTAGCTGCTACGTAAACCTTAGTAGCTCCTGCTGCCAAAACTGACTTAGTTGAAGATGCAATTCTTGAACCAGTATCAATCAAGTCATCGACAATAATACATTTCTTATCCTTCACGTCCCCGATCATATCGTGAACTTCGGTATCATAACGTTCACCACGTTGGTCAACGATTGCGATTGGAGCATCAAAGTATTGACCAAAATTACGAGCTAACTTAGCACCGGAGTGGTCTGGTGAAACAACAACAATATCGTCGTCACCCTTAACTGCAATACCGTTGTCCAAGAAGTATTGGGCAAGCAGTGGCATTGCGTGCAAATGGTCAACTGGCACATTGTAGAAACCTTGAATTTGTGAAGCGTGCAAATCAAGTGCAATTAAGCGGTCCATGCCTGTGATTTGCAATAAGTTGGCAACCAATTTAGCAGTAATTGGTTCACGTGAACGAGTCTTAGTATCTGAACGTGAATATGCCAAGTATGGGATAACAACGTTAATGTTGTGGGCTGAAGCACGGTGCAAAGCATCCAACACAATTTCAAGTTCCATAAAGTTTTCATTAACTGGATCTTGAATTGATTGAATAACGAAGACGTCACAACCTCTGACAGATTCACCGATGTTAACTTGGATTTCACCATCACTGAAGTGGTGAACAGCAGTTTCAATTAATGGTTGACCCAAAATTGATGCAATCTTTTCATTTAATGCTGGGTTACCGCTTAACCCAATTAACTTCATTGGGTGTAATAATTCGTGAAGTTCTTCCTTGTTCATAGCTACCTCTTCTAACTAAAAATTATATACAGGTCTATTATATACAAAAAGCTGTTTAAAAGCTTGCAAAAGGACAAAAAAACCGCTTCTCAACCTATGAGAAACGGATTCTTAATTATTTTTCAACCAATTAATACCAGCTTGGCTTGTCGCCTTCAGTACCAGGCTTGCCCAAACCGATTGATTCCTTAACGTCTTCTTTAGGGTTCTTAATTAAATGATAGACATAAGCAGCAACTGATTTTCTTGAAACTTCAGTATCAGTGATTGGCTCACCCTTCTTTGACTTTTCGTAATCAACTTCATCCTTGTTGGTCATCCAAGTTGGACGAATGATCGTATAGTTAAGGCCTGAATCTTCAATTCTCTTAACTGCTTTAGCATACTCAGTAATATAGTCGCCCAAAGTCTTCTTATTCCATTCACCAAATTTTCCTGGAACTTCATCATAAATACCTAAAGTTGAAATCCAAATCAGACGTTTAACATTGGCATTCTTCATTGCTTCAATAACTGCTTCGGCTTCAAGGTCAACGTCATTTTGACCGCCCAAGTTAGCATAAACAATGTCTTGGCCTTTCATTGCTTTTTCAAGTTGAGCTGCATCGGTTGCGCTGCCTTCGATGATTGTTGCTTGACTCTTTTTATCAGCCATGCGTTCAGCATTACGTAAGAACAATGTAGTATCAACATCTTTGTCAGCAAATAAAAATCTTTCCGCGATTTGTGCAACTTGTCCATGTGCACCAAGAACAACAACTTTAACCATCGATTTTCTCCTTTTCAAAAAACATATCTCACTTTTATTCTAGCGCAAGATATTGAAAAGATATACCAATTCCACTTATTTACAAAAATCTTTAATAAGATCCAGCATCTTCAAGCTCTTAACAGCATAACTATTATGGGTTTGACGTGGCATTAAAATCAAACGGCCATGAGGAATAAATTGACTATACCAACGAACATGTTCAACTTTTACCCAGTCCTTTTCTCCAACCACGCATAAGGTTGGCATCTGGATTTTTTTCAAGCTGTCTTCTGACATGAAGTTTTCAGTCAGTTCAACTCGGCTGTCACGATCTAATCTGAAGAAACGTGAAAAGCCTTCTGTTAAATAATGGTATGGACGAATTCCGGCACCGTTGACGAAGACGCCGGCAACAATTAATTTTTTAAAAATCGTTGGATACTCGCTGGCCAGCATTAAAGCGACCAAACCGCCGGCATCGAAGCCAAAGCAATAGCAGCCTTCAATACCCAGTTTTTCAATAAACTGGTGGATGTCTTCGGTTTCAACATGGTAGTGTTCTGCGCTATCACCTTCGCTTAAGCCGTGTCCACGCATGTCAACGACATAAACGGTGTAATACAAAGAAAGCGGAGGAACGATTTTATCGAACATTCCGCCATCCAAATGGTGACCATGAAGAAGCAATAATGGCGCACCTTTGCCTAATTTATGGTAATAAAGTTCAACTCCATTGACTTTTATTTTCATATGCTTTCCTTACTTGTTGACTGTTCTTGCAATACTCGATTGAACTTTTCAATTCTTTTTTCTTCTTCGCGATCTTTCATTAGACTCTTGATAATTATCCGCCATACCCGGTAATTGCCGCGAAAGTTGTCAACTACCTTTTTAATATTAGGCTGGTGAATAATGCTCCCTTTTCTTTGCCAATAGTGATAGTAAGGCGTTTGCGTATAGTACACGCCAGGGGCAACTGAAATATATTTAACGTTAAAAGTTTGATCTTCCAACAAAGAAATGTCTTTATCGAACTTCAAATTAAACTTCTTGATTACAGAAGTGCGGTAGGCCTTGTTCCAGCTATAGCCTTTCATTGGCGAACTGAACACATTGGTTAGTTTCAAATAAGTTTGACTTTTAGTCAAAAATCCGCCTTCAGTGTGGCCAACGACACGCTCTTTTTTGTCTGGATAGCTTAGCCAGTAACCACAGGAAACCATATTGACATCAGGATGCTTTTCAAAGGCATCAATAAAAAATGCAGTGTAGGAAGGATCCACCCAGTCATCTCCGTCATGGAAAGTAACGTATGGGGTGTCTAATTCCTTAATACCAACATTTCTTGCGTCAGATGGACCGCCATTTTTCTTTTTGATAATTTTAAAATAAGGAAAAAGAGATTGATATTTTTCTGCGACCTCGACAGAATTATCGGTTGAGCCGTCATCTATTATGACCAATTTAAAGGCTTTGTTCTTTTGTGCTAATAGTGCATCAAAAGCTCGCGGCAAGTATTCTGCTGTGTTATAAACTGGCATAATAATGGTTAGCTTAGGCACTTGTAACATATAGTCATCCTTTCGTAACCTACATTATATCATCTTGGCGGAAACTATTCTTTGATCTTTTCTGATTAAAATTTTATCAAGGAAAAATTTGAAATCTGTTTATTTTTACACTTGCGAGTATAATATCGCATATAAGGAGAATAAAATACATGAAAAAAACTTTTACATTACTAACTGTTCTTGCAATGATTAGTTCAATTGCGTTTTTCTCATTTAAATCTACCCCTGTTTATGCTGACGACGAAACGCCAGTAGTAACTCTAGGTACATCTTTAACTGAGAGCCAAAAACAAGGCACGATTAAAACTTTAACCGCATCGCTCAACGGCGGCAATTACCAAACGATTACCGTTACTGGCAGCGATTTGGTCAAATATTTAAACCCTTCCGGTGATAATTTCACAACTTCATCCGGAGTATGGTCCAGTGCAATGATTCAAAAAACCAGCTCTGGATCAGGGATCAATGTTAAGATTCTTGACTACAATGGTAAAAACAATATCACAACCATTACGGCCAACCAATATAAAAATGCAGCCGTAACAGCCGGAATCACTGATGCCAACATTTACGTAACCAGTGCCGTTCCAATCGACGGTTCTGGTGCTTTAGCTGGTGTCTATGCAGCTTATGCTAAAAGCGGCAATGCTTTAAACCAAAAGCAGATTAATGCAGCTCAAGATGAAATGAGCACTTTGAGTGGAATCACTCAGGCAAATAAAAACAAGGATGGCTACAGTGATTCCCAATTGAACAATGCTGTTGCTGGTGCCAAAAGCGATATGGCTAAGATCGGCAACAACATTTCTGATAGTCAAATTCGCGATATTGTTAACAACCAAATCAAGATCAACCATTTGGGTAACACTATTACCAACAATCAAAAGACCCAAATTGTTAACTTGTTGATCGAAATCAGAGATTCAGGTGCTTTGAAGAGAAGCAGCTTCAAACAACAAGCCTCTGCTTTGTCCAAAAATATTCAAAACAGTGCCAAAAGAATTTTCGATAAATTGAATACGCAAGGAAATCGCAACTGGCTGCAGCAAATTTGGCAAAATATCGTCAACTGGTTTAACGGCTTGTTGGGCGGCGCAATTGTTTTAGGATAAAAATTAAATATCTACAAAAAAGGCAGGATTAATCTCCTGCTTTTTTCTACATTTTTTCATCCATATATTTGTTCAAAAAGTGATCAACGAACTCATTTCCGGCATTATTGGCATGACCCTTCGTCCATTCAAACTTGGCATTCGGGAATTTAGTCAATAAGCGATCAATCTCTTGCCATTCTTCTTTATTAGCAAGCGGACCTGATGATTTTTTCCAGCCGCGCTTTTTCCAACTCTTGAGCCAGCCCTTATTAATCGCATTCAAAACGTACTGTGAATCAAGAACGAAAAGCAGTTTTTTATCGTTGAAGCCCAATTCAATGAGTTTCTTCAAGGCATTGATAAAACCCGTTTGCTCCATCTTATTGTTAGTTGCGCCATATTCACCGCCAGCACCGTGAACTTCCTGGTCGCCCCATTCGATGCGATAGGCCCAGGCAGCCTTATCAGTCTTTTTAACATGTTCGCCTTTATAAACGCCGGTGTTACGCGTTCCGCCGTCGGTATAAATCGTGGCAAAATAATCATTTGGACTACTGTTTTGGGCTTTGACAGTTTTAGTTTGAACCGGCAGTTTTTTACCGGTATTAACAATCTTCTTAATCGCATTCTGGAGATTGTCTTCATCTTTGCGGATTTCTTGGCCCTGCGTTTCCTTATTCCAATTCAAATAATCAGTCGCATCCGTAATTTGCGCAAAAGACTTATATTCTGCGCCTGAAAAGCCATCAACTTGCGCCTTCGCTTCATCCCAATTACGGTAAATCCCTGGCTTGCGCCCTTTTTTTACAGCATAAAATTTCATTATATAAGCTCACCTCACGTAAAATCATCGGTCAATGTTAGAATATATATTAACAAATATTTTTGAGGGAGGTGCAGGATGTTTTTTAACAGCAAAAAATATGCTCAGGAAGCTGAAAAAGGTCATAAAAAGAACCTAAAACAGGAACCCAGCATGTTCAGTATGATTGCATTAGGACTCATAGCAACATTTGCACCTACCCGTCCATTTTTGCGGATGCATAAAAAGCATATTGAAGACCACGTTACTGTTGAAGAAAAAAGCGGCGATTTCGAACAAGTCCCGATTATCTATTTTCATGGCTTTTGCGGCGGAGACTACACTACACGCGTAATGGTCAACCAAGCTTTGGCTGATAAAAAAAGCGATAAGTTCCTCAAAGTAACAGTTGATCTTTTAGGCAATTTTAAATTAGAAGGCACTTGGAGCGGTGATCGACAGCCGATCATTCAAGTAGCTTTTCGGCAGCGAATCGTCGGCATCTATGGCATTGACTATTATTTAAGCTTTGTTTTGCCATTTTTGTCCAAACGCTACCACTTCAAGACTTACACGGCAGTAGCTCACTCATTGGCCTGCCCCTGCGTCATCCGCACCGAAATGAAGCATTCATGGCAAAAGAATTTTCCCCATTTGAATAAATGTGCTTTTATTGCCGGCCCGTTTGATGGGGTCACTTATCTAGGCGATATTCCCAACGTCAATGTTTTAAATGAAAATGGCCGGCCCACAATGATGAACCCGCACTATTTGTACCTGCTTTTCAGAAGACGACGCTTCAATTCGAATATTTCGGTTTTGAACATTTACGGCAATGTGCTTGATAACACTAACACCGATCGTTTTATCTCCGTGGTTTCTGCCAAAAGCATTCGTTATATTCTCGCGCCGCAAGCCCATTCTTACCAAGAAGTCGAAGTTCGCGGACGCAACGCCGCCGAACACAGCTGGATGCATGACAATCCGTTTGTAATTGAAATTGTCGACAAGTTTATTGGAGTTAAGAAATAAAAAGTTTAATGGAGGGATTTTGTGATTTGGCTACATGACTTATGGGGCATCATCGTCATTACCAACACCATTCTTGCCTTCTACATTGTCTTTCATAGACGAAGGTCTGTTTCAACTACTTGGGCGTGGCTGATCATTTTGTTGGTGCTGCCAATTATCGGTTTAATTCTCTATGGTTTCTTCGGCCGGGGAATTTCTCAGGAAAATATTTTTGCAATCAATCGCCAGAAGCACTTAGGTCTGCGCAACGTGCAAGAAACAATTACTAAGGCTCCCAAAAAGGTCAGTCCGGATGATACTTCAACTAAGGGAAAAATTGCGATTAAATATTTTAACAAAGACCACAATTCTCCTTTAACTAAAAACAACCACGTTGATTTATACAACGATGGTCATGCAATGTTTAAAGATATGATCCGTGATATTGAAAAGGCTAAAAAGACCGTCAACGTCGAATTTTACACTTTTTATAATGATGAAATCGGCAACCGCGTGCTTAACTTGCTAATAAAAAAAGCCAAAAGCGGTGTAAAGGTCAACGTGCTCTATGATGCCTGGGGCTCAATGGGCGCAACTAAAGCCTGGTTCAACCAATTGCGCAAGGCAGGCGGCGAAGTGCTGCCATTTATTACTTCACGCAATATGATTACACGTTACCGAATCAACTACCACTTGCACCGGAAGATCGTCGTCATTGACGGCAAAATTTCATGGACCGGTGGTTTTAACATCGGTGATCAATATTTAGGCAAAAATAAAAAACTGGGCTATTGGCGTGACAGTCAGGTTCGAATCGTCGGTTCCGCATCCCTATTATTGCAAGAACGGTTCGTCATGGACTGGAATGCCTCAATTTACAAAAACACCCAGGTTATTACCTACAGCGATCTTTATTTCCCGGACCTTGACGAAAACGACATCGAAAACGGCGATGTTGCAACACAGGTTGTCTTCGATGGCCCTGACCGCTACGAACAATATATGCGCAACGGCATGATGCGCCTAATGCTAATGGCGCGCAAACGCTTATGGATTCAAACGCCATATTTGATTCCCGATGACGCCATGTTTGCGGCTTGGCAGACGATCGCCAGCTCTGGCGTTGACGTCCGCATTATGATTCCATGCAAGCCGGATCACCCGTTTATTTACCGCGCTACTCAGTGGTATGCCAATGAACTGACCCGCTACGGCATTAAAGTTTATATTTACAATCATGGTTTTATCCATGCAAAAACAACGGTGATCGATAACCTTTATTCATCGGTAGGTTCAATGAATCAGGACTACCGTTCATATGATTTAAACTTTGAAGACAACGTCATTTTTTACGACAAAAAGTTTAACAAGAAAATGGCGGATACTTTTGAAAAAGACATGGAAGATTCAACGCTATTGACCAAAGAAATGATTGCTAAACAAAGTCGGCCATTAAAGACGCTGCAAAGTTTTTCTCGCATGTTGTCACCAATTTTATAGTAAAAAAACGGATACGTCATGTACCCGTTTTTTCTTACTTTTTTTACAACGTATTTCTAACTTCAATTCTGATACGGTGATCAGCGTATCTTTGCAACGTTGCAATAATTGACTTAACATCGCTAGAAAATTGCAGGTTGTACTGCCGGCCTTTATTTGTTTCCAAAATGCAAATAACTGCTGGTTTTTTCCCTACAGGCACGTTAATCAAAATGACATTGTCAATCTCCGAATATGACAATGTTCGTTTGAAATATCCTGAAACCACAGCCTTTTTAGGAGCAAAACCAGTGAAGCCATCCACAATGCTGACAAGCAGCAGCAAAGCTAAAAAGAGATTGATGCCTGGCTCGCCTTTTTCAATATAATTCCAAGTAAAGCCAAGCCAAATTACTAAAAGCGTCCAGAGCAAAATAGAAATGCGAAACTTGCCTCTCAATTCAAGTTTTGCCTGCCAATACCAGCTATAGCAAGCGTAAATAAACATAACAATATTCACTAAAATATAAAATCCAGACATTGTTTGCAAAACATTTCACCCCTTCAAAAAATTGTCTTAGATAATATTATAACAGAATCCTGCCGTATAATTAACGTGAGAACTTTTACAGAAAGGACAAATATAATGATTGATGCTAAGCAAATTTCTGCCCTTAAAAATGATATTGACCAAGCTAAGCACATCGTCTTTCTAACTGGTGCCGGTGTTTCAACTCATTCTGGCATTCCTGACTATCGTTCAAAAAGCGGTATTTATAATGGCGTTTCAGAAAGTCCAGAGACCATTCTTAGCGATGATACTTTATTTAACCGACCCCAATTCTTTTATGACTTTGTCATGAACAACATGTATTTCCCAGACGCAGAGCCAAACTTAATTCACCAAAGGATCGCACAATTATGCAACCAAAAAGGCACATTGATTACGCAAAATATTGATCGTCTAGACACTAAGGCCGGCAACAACCATGTCGTAGAATTTCATGGCAATCTGTATCAGATTTATTGCACCAAATGTCATCAGCCTGTTGCCTATTCTGAATATGCTCAGAGCTATCTGCATAAAGATTGTGGTGGCATTATTCGGCCAGGGATCGTCTTATACGGTGAGGCCATTAACCCGGAAAATCTTTCAAAATCCGTTAATGCAATGCAAAATTCCGATCTCGTTATAATTGTGGGAACCAGTTTTGTTGTCTATCCTTTTGCCCAATTATTGGCTTATCGCATGCCAAGCGCTAAGGTTTGGGTAGTTAACAAAACAGCTATTCCAGCCAATGGCGTGAATGCGATCATCGGTGATGCACTCGATGTTTTCCAAAAATTATAATTGAATTTAAAAACTATGCTTGTTATCCTTAAGCTTAATGCAAGCTGTTATTTTTGATAGAAAGTAGTGAGGAAAAATGGCTGACGTTTTTTATTATGATTACGTAACGATTGAACCATGGACCTACTTTCTAGCAATTGCGGACAAAGGCCTTTCCTACGTTGGCCTTAAAGGAGACGAAGCATCTCCCATCTTCAGTTATTACCCTAACCGGATGCTGCTCGGCTAGCGCCTTATACTCAACAATTAAAGGAATATTTTGCCGGCAGGCGCCATTATTTCGATGTGCCCATTGACATTTCTGAGTTTGGAACGCCCTTTCAGCGCAGCGTTTTGAAAATTGTGGCTAAAGTTCCTTATGGCTCAACAGTTAGTTATGGCGATGTTGCTTCCTCGCTTGATAGTGCGAGAAGCGTGCGGGCTGTGGCACATGCCATCGCTTTAAATCCCGTTTTAATCTTTATTCCCTGCCACCGCATAATTATGGCTAACGGAATGATTGGTGGCTATCGTTTAGGATCAAAGGGAAAAGCACGTTTACTTAATTTAGAAAAGAGCTATTTGCATGACAATTCTTAAACTGTATGCGCCATTTTTTGATTTAAGCAATTGGGCGCATGTCTTAACCAGCGGCAAAAATTGGATGATTATCCTCACGCTGATTTTGATGGAATGCCTGCTTTCAGTTGATAACGCTGTTGTTTTAGCAGCGCAGACGCAGGTTTTGCCGACCAAAAGCGAAAAGGAAAAATCCCTTTTCTATGGTTTATGGGGTGCCTACCTCTTTCGCTTTATCGTAATTGGTATCGGAACATATCTAATCAACTTCTGGGAAATAAAATTAGCCGGCAGTATCTATCTTTTTTACCTTTGCTTTAAATTTTTCTATGATCAGCGTCACCCTAAGCAAGCTGCTGAACATGAAAAAGAAAAGAAGGAACGTCAAGAAGAACGTGCCGCTGCTAAGGGCAAAAAGAAAAAGGGAAAGCACGTGCTTTCCCTTTTCTGGCGGACAGTTATTTCAATTGAATCAATGGACATCGTCTTTTCAATCGACTCAGTTTTAGCTGCCTTGGCAGTTTCAGATAATCCCGTTGTTGTTTTAATCGGTGGTATGATCGGTATTCTCTGCATGAGAGGAGTTGCCGAAATCATTATCAGGTTGATGGAAATTATCCCTGAATTGCAGCCGATGGCCTATGTTCTAATCGGAATCATTGCTTTAAAGCTGCTGCTAGCTTTGCCACCATTAAGATGGGAAATGCCGAACACTGCTTTTGCAATAATCGTCTTCACGATTTTAGGCTTAACGATTATTTTCCACTTCGTCCGCGTTAAAAGACATGGACATAAAAAATTATAAATGTTTCTCAACATATTCTTTGAGCACGACCGCTTGGTTGTGCTCTTTATTTTTCGCACCATAAAGAAACACTACATCGCCACTAGCCAATTTGGTTTTAACTGTTTGCAGAAAAGTTGGCGTAAAGTCATTCTGCTCTAGTTCGCTAAGGTATTTTTCCTTGAATTCTGGGAACTTTTCATCTTCATGATTAAACCATTTTCTCAGTTCAGTCGTGGGGCCAATTTCCTTATTCCATTCATCCAGTGCAGCCTTAACCTTGCTAATGCCGCGTGGCCACATCCGATCGACTAAAATGCGGTAGCCATTAGGTTGCTCATGTTCATAAATTCTGACTAATTTAATTTCACCCATTTTTATCTCCTTTGCCAGCCGTGATCTTCTTGCATCTCACGTTTTTTCATATTAGAAACATACGGATTTCCAGCTACATAATAGCGCAGTTTTTTCTTGGCCCAAATAGGATCAGATTGATTGATCCCTATTCTTGCCGAAGCAATGATCTTTTGAGCTGCTTTTTTATTTTCATCATTCAGATCAATTGCAAATGGCGAATCTGAAAGAAAATGCAGATCCCAGTTGCGTCTGTGAATGCCGAAAGCTTGCATCATTTTTGCAGGACCATTGGTTAATAAAACGCCATTTTTGCCGTTGCGGTTTTGGGTCATTTCATCAATTCCCCAAACAGGTTCAATCGCTCTAATCAAAATCCCTTGCGGCTCATTTTCTTCTTGGCAGGCAACATCAAAAAAGAAGTATTGCCGCTGCGAATAGATGTAAATTGTGCCGCCTTTGCGATAAAGACCTTCATTTGCCGGGCTCCTGCGTCCGCCGTATGAATGCGCCGCCCTATCTTTTTTGCCCATATAGGCCTCAGCTTCGACAATGTAGCCGCCAAGCTTTTTGCCATGACTGATAAAAATTAAAGGACGGCCGATTAAGTCTTTAGTAATTTCATCAGTTGAACGGTTGGTAAAATATTCTGAATAGTTCATTTTGTCCTCATTTATTTTCATCCTTGCCCTTATTATATACATTTTTAATAAAAAATAATCAATTCTAACTTGACAAAATATTAAAAATCATTTAATCTTTTCAGCAGTTAAATAATTTTCCCAATGCAATAGAGGTTGCGATAATCACAAAATTAATGTGAACTCACGAAGGTTTTGATCCTTAATTTTAGGTTTATCGCCGAAACAGAATTGTTTTTCGTGAAACATTTTTGTTGGGCTGCAGGAACATATCCTGTAGACTGTCCTGGTTCGTCCCCAGGGAGCGCTATATGATTTGGTTTTAATACTGATGATTTACGCCTCGTTGTTCTTGGAAACAGCGAGGTTTTTATTTACGCTTTTATTGTATTGGCTTTATGTAGAAAACATTTGGAGGTTTTTTCATTGAAGTCAAGATTTAATTGGATTGCTGCAATGTTGGCAGTACTCCTCAGTTTATTTATGGGACTTAGCTTCAACAGTCATCGGACTGAAGCTGCTAAAAATTCCGGCGTATTAAAGATTGGAATGGAAGCTAATTATCCACCTTACAATTGGACTCAAACCACCATTGCTAATGGTGCTGTTCCAATTGATGGCTCACATTCATACGCCAACGGCTATGATGTGCAAATTGCCAAAATTATTGGTAAAAAATTGCATAAAAAAGTTATTGTTGAAAAGACTGAATGGGACGGTCTTCTTCCAGCATTGACTTCTGGCAAGATTGACTTAATTATTGCCGGAATGAGTCCAACAGCTGAAAGACGCAAGGCGATCAACTTTACTGTACCTTACAGAAAGAGTACATTTGTTGTCATCGTGAACAAGGCAAGCAAGTACTCAAATGCTAAGAAGCTGTCTGATTTCAAAGGTGCCAAGTTAACTGCTCAGCAAGGTACTTTGCACTACACTTTGATTAAGCAATTAAAAGGTGCTAAAAGAGAACCTGCAATGCGGGACTTTCCATCAATGCGTCAAAGCTTAGCTTCCGGCACAATTGATGGCTATGTTGCTGAAGATATCGAATATCAAAGCTACCGCAACGTTAACCCTAACATCATTGCTGTTAACTTGAACAAGATGCCTGGTTTCCATGTCGACCATGACGATTCAGTTGTCAGCATCGGGGTTAAGAAGAGCAATACCAAATTATTAAAGCAAGTTAACGCTATTTTAAAAACCATCCCTACTAAGAAACGCAACCAATTAATGGCAACTGCAATTAAGCAGCAGCCTAAAGCTGGCAGCAGCGCTAAGAAAGAAAACTGGCTTGTTTCTACTTGGAAGCAATACGGTAATATGATTCTTAGCGGTGTCGGCATGACGCTTTTGCTTGCTTTAGTCGGTACTGTTGTTGGTTTCTTCATCGGTTTGTTGGTCGGAATCGTCCGGACAATCCCAACCCCAACTACGCGCGGCAAGCGCTGGGGCTTAAACATTGTTAAATGGTTCTTATCAGTCTATGTTGAAGTCTTCCGTGGTACGCCAATGATGGTTCAGGCCGCAGTTATCTATTACGGAATTGCGCAATTCTGGCACTTGAATTTAAACAGAACGGTTGCCGCTTTGATTATCGTTTCAATCAACACCGGTGCCTACTTGGCAGAAGTCATCCGTGGTGGGATCAATTCAACGCCTGAAGGTCAGTTTGAGGCCGCAAGCGCATTGGGAATGACACACAACCAGAGAATGTGGCATATTATTTTGCCACAAGCGATCAAGAACTGCTTGCCATCAATTACCAACGAATTTATCGTCAACATCAAGGATACTTCAGTATTGAGTATCATTTCAGTTTCTGAATTGTTCTTTGTTGGTACAACAATTGCCAGTCAAACTTTCCAATTCTTCCCAACATACTTAACGATTTCAGCAATCTACTTAGTATTGACCTTCACGATTACTCGAATCTTCAACTTTATCGAAAAACGGCTTGAAGGCAATAAGAACTACAAGTTAATGGCCAACCAAGTACAAGTTGGTTCACCTAAGGATGCGGGGGCTAACAACTAATGACTGAAAGTAACGAAAAGATTTTAAGTTTAAAGCATATTCAAAAATCCTTTGGCGATCATAAGGTTTTACGTGATATTTCTTTTGATATCAATAAAGGTGAAATCGTCACAATCATCGGTCCTTCAGGCAGCGGTAAATCTACTACCCTTCGCTGCATTAACCTGCTTGAAGAACCTACCGGTGGCGAAATTGATTTCCACGGTGAAAACATTTTGGCACCAGGCTACGATCGCAACAAGTTCAGAGCTAAGGTAGGCATGGTTTTCCAGCAATTTGACCTCTTTGAAAATAAAAATGTTTTGCAAAACTGCATGATTGGTCAAGAATTAGTGCTTAAACGTTCTAAAGAAGAAGCTAAGAAGATCGCCATGACCAACTTGAAAAAGGTCGGCATGGAACCCTTCATCAACGCTAAACCTAACCAATTGTCCGGTGGTCAGCAGCAGCGGGTGGCAATCGCACGAGCAATTTCAATGAACCCAGAAGTTCTGCTATTCGATGAACCAACTAGTGCTTTGGACCCAGAAATGGTCGGCGAAGTATTGGACGCTATGCAAAAATTGGCTACGACCGGTTTAACGATGGTGATCGTTACTCACGAAATGGGTTTTGCCAAGCAAATCTCTGACAACGTATTGTTTATCAGCGATGGCGTAATCACAGAACAAGGCAAGCCTGAGGAATTATTTGATCATCCTAAGAATGAAAAGACGCAAAAGTTCTTGAGCAATTTCAGAAAGATGGACTTTTAAAACTAAAAAGAGCTGGAAGCAGATTGTGCTTTCGGCTCTTTTTGCTTAAAATAAAAAAGTATTCTACTTAGGAGGAAAAACATGAATAACAGAGATTACTATTTCATCAAACCTTATGATGAAAATTTACCTAAACCACCTGCAGAAAGCTTCGGACAAATTTTAAACGAAACCTTCTTGCATCCCTTCAATTGGAAGGCTAGAACCACTCGTAAATCCTACTGGTTGAGCGCTTTGGTCAATGCAATTTTGATCTTGCTCGCCACAATGATTATGAGCTATGTTTTCAGCAGCAACATTGATCTTGGACTTAAATGGATCGATGGCGTAATTTCAGTTGTCATTTTTGTCTACGTCTTTTTGGCAAATTTGGGCCAACTTATTCGCCGCTTGCATGATACTGGTTATTCCGGCTATTGGTATTGGGCTAACTTTACTGGTTATGGTGCAATGTTTATTTTCTATTTAACTTTGCAGCCTTCAGTTCAAAGATCAGTTAAGTGGGGGTCTTATTTATACCACAAAGGTGAAGCTTATCCAGCAATTGAAGAAGAAAAAGTACCTGTACCAACGATTGGTCAAATTTTAAAGGAACACTTCTTTGACTGCTTCAAATGGAATGCTCGTTCAACTAGAACTTCATTCTGGCTTGGAACTGCCGTTAGCTGCTTAATTAGCACAATCACATTGCTGCTGGCTTATTTAATAATGTTCCTCATTTTCATCCCATATTATATTAAAGGTGAAAATGCTAATGTTAATATTCCAACCGAAGCACTTGTTTTATTGCTCGTCTTAGCGCTTTTCTCAATAGCTATTGCTGTTTGGTCATTCTTGGCTGAATTAGGCCATACGGTACGTCGTTTGCACGATGCCGGCTTCATTGGCTGGTGGTGGTGGATCTGCGCTATCCCTTACGTTGGCGATTTGCTTTTGGCATTTTTGCTTTTCCACCCAACCACTCAAAAAGATATTAGATGGAATAAGTACTTATTTGAAAAAGAAGAAAAAATCAATTAACTAGTCAATCTAAAAGGCATCCTCAATGAGGATGCCTTTTTTTAAATTATATCCGATTGCTTATTTTCCTGAGCAATCTTCCAACCTGTATTAAAGTGATTTTCGCGAATTTTACGTAAAGCATCATAATCTGATTGCAGACTGTCAATTGCATCCTGCAATTTCTTATTTTGCTTTCTCATCACGTTTAGTTCCGGATCATTGATCACTCCTTTTAAGTGAACCTGACCCGCTAACTTTCTGCGCCGGTGTTCAAATTCTTCCTGCAAGGTGCCCAGCGCATTTTCATATTTGACTAATTTCTGGTTGATTTCAGGAATTTGATCATTCAATTTTTTAAACAGCTTAAACGGCATATTCGACTTGATGCGGTTGCATTCGCTGCAAGACAGAATCAAGTTATCCATATCGTTATTATGCGATAAGGAAACTGGATCTTTATGATCAACACTGTGACCACGGCGGCCACAATACTGGCAGCGATAATGGTACTTCGCTCTGATGCGCTCCCGATCGATAAAGTCGACCTCATTCAGCTGAAAATCAACTTTCAAGCCTAGATGTTCCAGATTATATTGAAAATCCCGGCCTTGATCAGGAAGGTAATCAATTTTGCCTGTTTCGCTATCAATTATTGCCTGATTAAATTTCTTTCTAGATACCTGCTGCTCAGCGAGCTCATTGCCATCATAATCCTGCAAAAAAGCTTCATAGCTTTTGCGATCTTGCTTGGTTTTAACAAAGAAGCTTTCTTGCTCTTCATTAGTTTTTTTACCAACAAAGGAGTAAAGCAAAGTCTTAGTAAAGGTCTCAATCGTAGAATTGCCAAAATTCTCTGCCTTTTCTCCCCGTTGCAAACAAATATCGCAAATACTAGTCAACTTCAGATTGATTAAACCGGACTGCTTAAAATGAAGCGAGTCCATCCGAAGTCCACATGAGCTGCATTGAAATTTCACGTCTTAGTCCCCCATTAGCAAGATGCTAAAAGCTATTCTTTGCATCTTATCCTTGCCAGCGAAATCTCCTTTAAACAAATCAGGCAAAATATGCTTAATAAAGTATTTAACACAAGCCAAATCATCAAATTGTTTGATCGTTTCCAAACTTTCTTTAAACATTTGCATATAAACCGGATTAGGGTTGCCCAATTCGATTTCGCCATAAGCTTCGTAAAGCAAGTCAAGCTTATCACAAATTGATAAAATCTTGCCTTCCAAAGTATCATCTTTGCCTTCAGCAAGCCGCTTTTTATAAATTTCTTGAAATTCTTTTGGAATCTCATCTTTGATAAACTTATGCGTCATGGTTTCTTCAACATCGCCAATCATTTTACGCAATTGTGGAGTAGCGTATTTAACCGGTGTCTTGATATCACCAATAAAACGCTCAGTATAATCATGGTTCAGGCTCTTTTCATATAAAGCTTTCCAATTAACCTTTTGCTTGCCTTTTACTTCTTCGATATCACCCATCATTTGCGCTAATTCAGCTGTTCTGAAACAGTGATCAGCAACTGAGTGGTGATGGTACTTAAAGTAGCCTGGTGCACGATCAATTGACTCTAAACTATTAAAACCTTGAATATATGCATTTAATCCCATGTTTTATCCTCCTTAGTACAACTGCTTAAAAATTTTTACTATGTTACCAAAGAATCAAACATGATGCAAATTTTCTTTTGAAAGAGAAAAAGGGCAGTGAACTGAGTTCACTGCCCTTAATTTCAATATTTATAAAAAGACTACTTGTTTTCGTCTTTTGCGGCCTTGTTCAAGAATGAAACTACGGCTGCTACGTGAGCAACACGCTTCTTAGCTTTTCTCTTGTTCTTAGGTCTTTGGTTTGGTTCACAACCAGTGTTGTAATTTTCACCTTTACGCATAGCTATACTTCCTTTCAGATTTTCGAAAATCTAATTTAGTTTAACATGCAACCAGCATTAGATCAAGTTTTCTTTATAATTAGACCTCAAGATCATTTGGCATGTGAACAACAATTATATAATTCAAAATGCGATTAGCATAGCTGGAAGTATCCTGGAACTCTTTAATTGCCTGCTTTGCCATCTTCACATTATCGGTAATAATTCCATCAGCCTGGTCATACATCATCTTTTTCATCAGGTCTTTATCATTGATAGTCCAAGCATAAACAGGATGATGCTGCAGATGGGCCTGCCAGATAAAGTCAGAATTCAAAGTTGAATATTCCATCGAATACCCGTCAGCAACACTGTGGGGATAAGTAAAGTTGTAAGGCTGGATATATAGCACTTCCAACTTAGGGTTTATTTGATGCAGACCTTCAATGACCCGATAATCCAGCGACTGAACTTGATAACCATTTTTTAGAATCGTTGCACCATATTTACGATTAAAACGCTGCAAAATCTTTTTTGAGTCCTTCGGCGTCGTTTTAACTTCAATCAGCAATTTTTGATGCAGTTTTTGTGCTTCTTTCAAATATTGGTCAAAGCTGGCAATTTTAGCTGTATGCCCGTCTTCTTTAGCTGTCAGCTTCGTCAGCTGCTTTAAGGTTAATTCACTTGGCATCTTATTAACATCGGTTAGAGTGGCTAAGGTTTCGTCATGCAGAACTACGAATTCCTTGTCTTTTGTTTCATGCAGGTCGATTTCTACAAAATCCGGCTTTTCTTTAGCGGTCTTTTTCAAGGCCGCAATTGTATTTTGAACGCCATTTTTATCACTCACGCCGCGGTGAGAAATGATTAGTGGTGCTTTACTATTCACGCCGGTTAAATAAAGAGCATTAGTAACGCCGGCACTGGCAATAATTATTAATGCTGCTACAGAAGTTGCGCTAATCAGCAATTTAGAAAATGACCTTTTCTGTTTTTCAGCAGCATTTTTTTCTAATTTTAATGGTGTAAAAATAATCAATAAACCAATAACCGTTGAAGCAACAAAGGCAAGGTCACTAATAATTTGAATCAGCGAAAGGTTGATAATTGCAAAAGTCAATGGTGCATATTTCCCAGGCAATAGATCCCACAGCAGCTGCAAGCCATAAATTGCAGCATAGGCAATGCCGATGGCAAGTGTTGTAACCACTGCCAAAACAAGCAGACGCAGAATCAGTGGCCACCATTTTTTGTGTTTGGTCAACTGCCAGCTGCTTTTCATTGCTTGAATTGTTTTCTTCTGCTTAAAAATCATCAATGGCAGCGTTAATAATAGTCGAACTCCTAGAACAAGAACTACCGCATAAAAAACAAGCAGAATAGTCAATAAAAGCGGAGTTCTGGTCATGTAATCAATAATAAATTCAGGGATTTGAATTTTTGCAAGCAGCGGAGTTCTGAACACAATGTCAGCAAAAGGCACAACCAATAAGAAATAAAGTAGCAAGACTAAGAGTGAGCCAGGTCTGATCCGTAAGATGCACTGCCAGCTCTTTTTAAAGACAGTTTTCAAAGTAAAATCATTATTGGCAATCGCCCTTATTCCTAGCAACATGAACGCGAACTGACTATAAATGACAATCAGCAGCAGCAGCAATTCTATGATCAGAATGATAAAGACAAAGGTATTAGTCGTAATAATCGTGACAATATTTTGATAAGAAACAAATGGAATGGCACTAGCCTGCAAAATAAATGTCGTCACATAGCGAAATAACGGAATGACAATTATTTGATTAAACAAGTCCAGACCTAACAGCAACATCAAATATCCTAGCCAGTGCTGCTTAAATTCACGAAAATAGCCTGTCAAATCATTGTATATTTTCATTTGTCTCTCTGTCTCCTCCACCTGATTTCTATTCTAAACTAAAAAGAGTCTGGAATTCTCCAGACTCTTGATTTTGATTAACATTGACCACCGTTAAGCAAATCATCTTTACTGATTTTATTACCTTCAAATTTAGTGACAGTCACGCCACCATCAATAATTCCGCTATCAGATGATAAGCTCAAAGTTGAATTGCGCGCGTTAACAACTAAGCCGTTTTCTAAAAAAGTAGTTTCAGGCTTAGCTGTATAAAGGTCTAGTCCAGCATCATTGGCGATTTTAATATCATATTCCGGATCGCGCTTATCTAAAATGACGAATTGGAAACTATCACCAATCGTACATGTTCCGCCTTTTTTAGAATATTTATTTGAACCGTCATTTAATGATAGAAGAACGATTTGATGGTCATCATCCATCTTCTTTTTAATAATTGCCAGTGCTTCAGGCTTTATCTTCATTGAGATCTTCATCTTAAACCACTCTGCCTTTCTTTTTGCTTTACTTGCTAAAGTATAGCAAGAAACAGTCCTTTCTCTCAAATTATTTGCCTAGAAAATGGTACACTATCTTTATTTTTTAAGAATTAAATATTGCGAACCTGAACAAAAAGGCACAAAATGGTAGATAGGGTTTTTAGACGATTGTAATATGAGAGGGGATCTTTTATGACCGTCTTAAAGAATATTGCTAAAGATAGAATTTTGCAGATTACCGTCTTCGTCACGGTAGTCAGTCTTTTTTTTGCTAGACCGCGACTAGAGGATATTAACTTACATACTTTATTCTCTGTTGCCGCAATGCTGACAATTATCCAAATATATGCATACTTGCACGTACTTGATGTTTTAGCCTACAAACTAACCAGTATTGCTGATAATACTCGTAAGCTCAACATGTTGTTTACCTTATTATCGGTTATTTCCGGAATGTTTTTAGGAAATGATATTACCGCTTTAACCTTAATACCATTGTATTTAAACATCGCCAAAAAATATAAATTGCCGCAGATCTTGCCGGTAACTTTAATTGGCATGGGTGCAAATGTTGGTGCGGCCTTTACGCCATGGGGAAATCCACACAACATTTTCTTAGTTAGTCGCTATGATGTGTCTGCTTTTGAATTTTTCTCCTGGTCCGTACCATACCTAATTGTTTCTTTGATTATTCTGGGAATTGTCTTTTTCTTTATCCCCAAAGAAAAGATTCCTGTTCAAAAGACTGAAAGCATTGAAATCAACTGGCGTCTGACTTTAATTACTACTGCCGTTTTCATTTTCTTCTTCTTCGGCGTATTCCGGGTAGTGCCAATTATCATTCCAATGATTGTCTCAATTATTTTGGCTTTGATGATCAACCCGCGAATCATGCTCAAGATCGACTATGCTCTACTGTTAACCTTCACTGGCTTCTTTATTTTCATCAGTGATATTCAGCAAATTCCGGCAAGCGTCAACGTTATTCACATGATGGTTCACTCAGAGACTTCAACCTACTTGACCTCAATTATCTCAAGTCAGGTAATGAGCAACGTTCCTTCAACTATCTTAGTTGGTAAGTTTACTACTTATGCTCAAGCCCTTTTCTTGGGTTCCAACATTGGTGGTTTTGGTTCTGCAATTGGTTCAATGGCCAACATGCTGGTTATGAAGACTTTCAACCAACACGCCACCGTCAGCAAGAGCAAGTTCTTTAAGCAATGGTCGATTATGCAATTCATTGGTTTGATCATTCTAACCATTGTGGGTTATTTGCTATTAATATTTAGAATTTAAAATTAAATAATTCAGCTTAGACGCCAATTAAGAGGTCTTTTTAGTATCCAAAAAAAAGGCTTTTTCGGTAAAATAGATATTAAATATTTAACAGATGGAGGAATTACAATGTCACCATTAATGTGGATTATTTTAATCATTTTTGTTTTGCTTATTGCAATCTACATTGCTATTTATAACGGCTTACAAAAGTCAAAGGTTTATACTGATGAGGCTTGGAGTCAAATTGACGTTCAACTTAAGCGGCGCAATGATTTAATTCCTAACTTGGTTGAAACGGTTAAAGGCTATGCTAAGCACGAAAGCGGAACTTTTGAAAAAGTAGTTCAATTGCGCAACCAATTGACGCAGATTCCTGCTGACAACCGTGAGGAAATTCAAAAGGTTTCTAACCAATTAACTGATTCCTTGAAGACAATTTTTGCCTTATCAGAGAACTACCCTGATTTAAAGGCCAACCAAAATTTCTTAAGTCTGCAAGAAGAATTGACTAATACTGAAAACAAAATTGCTTATTCCCGTCAGCTTTACAATTCAACTGCTGCTCAATATGATCAAAAGCTGTTAACTTTCCCATCCAACATTATTGCGAAAATCCATCACTTCACTAAAGTGGATTACTTGCAAACTGATGCTGCAGAAAAAGAAGTTCCAAAGGTTAAGTTTTAGAGGTTAAAAAATGTTATACCAGCAAATTGCCCGTAACAAGCGCAAAACTGTGGTCGTTATGGCTGTTTTTGTGGTGATCTTAACTTTAGTTGGTGCTGGCTTTGGCTATCTCTTCAGCAATTCGCCGTGGAGCGGAATTATTATTGCTCTGGTTGCTAGTCTGCTCTATCTTTTCTTGGTAATGCGCAATCCCGCAAATATGGTCATGAGCCTTAATCATGCCCAAGAAATTCATGAGCAGGACAACCCACAATTGTGGCACATCGTTCAGGATATGGCGATGGTCGGCCAAGTTCCAATGCCAAGAGTTTTCATTATTAACGATCCAAGCCCCAATGCTTTTGCGACAGGTCGTGATCCTGATCATAGTGCCGTTGCAGTTACTCAGGGGTTGCTCGACATGATGAATCGCGAAGAACTTGAAGGCGTATTGGGCCATGAAATATCACACATTCGCAATTATGATATCCGCTTATCGACAATTGCAGTTGTATTAGTCGGCGTCATTTCATTTCTCTCTGGCGTGGCAAGCCGCGTTATATGGTTTGGTGGCGGCGATCGTGATAATGATCGTGACAGTAACGTGATTGAAATGATTTTTAAAGTGGTTGCGATTGTCTTTGTCCTAATTTTGGGACCATTATCGGCATCCCTAGCGCAAATGGCATTATCCCGCAATCGTGAATATTTGGCTGATGCCAGCTCAGTTGAGCTCACCCGTAACCCGCATGGCTTAATTTCCGCTTTGCAAAAAATCGAGGGCAGCCAGCCAATGAAGCAAGCCGATCGTTCAAGCAGCGGCCTGTATATCGAAAACCCATTTAGACATCGCGGTGGCAGTCTATTCGACACTCACCCGCCAACAGCTGACCGCATTGCTCGGTTAGAAAAAATGTAGACAAAACAAAAACAGATCTCTTTTGAGATCTGTTTTTTATTTCAAATTAATATTTGCTTGCCGGAATAATCGTTCACGCATCGCTGCCGGCGTTTCGCCATAATATTGATTGAACTTCTTATAGAAGAAGGACTTGCTTGAATAACCAACCCGGCCAATGATTTCTTTAAGCGAAACATCTGGTTGGGCTAGCAAGGTTCGTGCTTCCTGCATTCTGCGTTCATCAACATGACTGACAAAGCTTTTGCCTGTCTTTTGCTTAACCATATTTGAGAAGTAGTTTGGATTAAAGCCGAAGTCCTTTGCTGCTTGAGTTAACGTAATATCAGTAAAGTGATTATCAATGTAATTATCGAGCACGCTGCCTTCGAATTTCGTCTTATCAAGACTAGCTGGCGTTACCAAACGCTGAGTTCTAATCAATAAAATAATCATAACTGTCAATTCAGCCCCAATTAGAGCTCTGGCAAACAATTCGTTATTCAAATAGCCATTAATGATGTGCTGCATTACTTGTGATGCACGCGTAATCTGATTATTCTTGAGCCACAAAACATGTTCATTTATCAGGCTAGAGACTATTTGTTTAATAATTTTTTCTTCTCTGCTGCCTTGATAAGCAAAATCTTTAAAGAAATTACGATAGTTGAAGCCGGGCTGGAATTTTATTTTCGCTAATACCGTATCTTGAGTTTGACTTTCAACTTCATATTTGGCGTTTTCAGTTAGCAAAAGAACATTTCCTGCCTTCATTGCTAAACTCTTTTCGCCACTTTTTACAATTGCTTCGCCGCTAACTACATATAGAATGGTCGCTACATCGTTAGAATAATAATGCAGACCCTTATTATAATTTTCAAGGTAGATTGAAAAAAGATCAAAATCCGGATTGCCGTTTTTCAACTTGATTTCGTTGGTATCTTCGTTGTTAGAACGCAAAATACTAGCCAGATATTGATCTAGAGCAACAGCTGCCATTGGTCCACCTTCCCTTTTGTATAACTATACATCTATAGAAACATTATATCCCAAAAAGTGGTAACATTCGTTAAAATAGAGACAGTATATTAGTTTTATTTAATGGAAAAATTTTATGATGGCATCAATTAAATTTGATCATCTGTATTTTAGTTACAAAAAAGATGATTATATTGTCAAAAATTTAAATCTTACAATACCTAATGGATTTTCATTATTAATCGGGCCTACCGGCTGTGGCAAGTCGACTTTATTAAAATTGACGGCCGGCTTATATCCTAAATATGCTGGTCATACAAAGGGCCGAGTCATTACCTCTTTAAGTCATGCGATGATGTTTCAAAACGCTGGTGAACAGTTTACAATGGCTACCCCGCGCGATGAAATTATTTTTGCGTTAGAAAATTTGCAGCTCAATCAGGTTGAATATGAAGGCCGACTGAAAAAGGCTGTGACCTTCACACAGATTAGCAGAATGCTCGATCAAAAGATCAGCACTTTATCTGGTGGCGAAAAGCAACGGGTAGCATTAGCGGTGCTGGTAGCAATGGACGTAGATCTTTTCTTGTTAGATGAGCCTTTTGCCAGTTGTGATCCAGAAGCACGGAAATTTTTAATTGAAAAATTAGGACAGTTGCGCGATCAAGGCAAGACGATCGTCATTAGCGATCATGTTTTCACGGATTATACCGCTGTTTGCGACCGAGTATACGAAATGAAAAATAAGACAATCACGCTGCTGGACGATGAGGAAAAAGATGCACTATTTGCAGCTAAACCGCTAAAAAAGATTTCCTTTGCATTGCCTAATAAGATAGCTCAGTCTTTGTTTTCATTGAACAAAACAGAAATAAAGCAAGGGCGTACTTTACTGATGCAGGAGCAATTGCAGCTTGAAAGTGGCAAAAACGTTTTGATTACCGGTCCTAACGGTGTCGGCAAAACTTCTTTTTTTAAGGCATTAACGCAAATGATTCCTTATTCCGGCAGCCTCTGTTTTCACCAAAATGAGATCAGCAAATTGAAGCCGCGGAAGTATCTGCGCCAAGTGGCACAAATCTTTCAGGCAGCTGATGATCAATTTTTAAAAGTGACCGTGCGTGAAGAGATCGAATTAAGCAAGAAAACGCGCAATTCATTTTTTACTGATGAGCGAATTGCGGCCGCACTTAAGAAACTCCATTTGGACTCTCATTTGGATCAAATCGTTTATTCTTTATCTGGTGGGCAGAAAAAGAAGCTGCAGATTCTGCTTATGCTGCTTGGTCAGCATGAAGTTTTGCTTATTGACGAGCCTTTGTCTGGATTAGATCACGAATCGATCAAACAGGTAATTGCTTTAATGCAAGAGAGCCAAAAAGAACTCCATAAGAGCTTTTTAATCATCAGCCATCAAGTAGCCGAGCTCTCAGATTTATGCGACTACCACCTCGTTTTTGAGGCACAGAAGCTAAAATATGTAAGTGAGGTGCAAGCATGAATCCCAGTCTAAAATTCATTTTAGTTTTTATTATTTCCCTGGAAATATCATTGAAGGCATCTTTGACTACGAATAGCATCGTCATTGTTTGTGCACTGCTTTATTTGCTGTGGCACAAGATCTCGCTTAAGGATTTGGGCTTATTGCTGACAGTTCCGTTGATCGCGGCATTTACTATTTTTGCGACCTTGTACTGGTTTTCAACCAAGCCGGATCATTATTATGCATGGGTATTGGCCAGCCGTGTTTATGTTTATGTTTTGAGCATTGCCTGTGTCGTTAAAACAACAATAGCTGCTCAGTTGGCCCGTTCTTTTGAACAAAATCTGCATTTGCCGAGCAAATTCGCATATGGAGTATTGGCAGCCTTGAATATTATTCCGCGCATGCAGATGGCGGTGAAACGAATCAGAACAGCGGCAATGATGCGGGGCGTATATTTGAGCTTCTGGTCACCGATTTTGTATTTCAAAGCAATTTTGGTGGCTTTATCCTCCTCTGATAATTTAGCTCAGGGAATGGAATCTCATGGCTACATTGAAGGAAAAGAGCGGTCGGCAATCATTAAGATCCCGTTGACCAGCAATGATTGGTGTATTTTTGTATTGATTCTGTTTTTGTTCAATATTTGTTTATTTATTTTTAGGTGAAAATGATGCAAATTACTGAAGGAAAAATCCCATTCATGGGTTATGAAACTTATTATCGAATTGTAGGTACTAAAAGTTCGAAGGCACCGTTGGTTTTGCTTCATGGCGGTCCTGGATCAAGCCACAATTATTTTGAGGTTTTGGATGAATTGGCTGCCAAGAATCAGCGTCAAATTATCATGTATGACCAGTTGGGCTGTGGCAATTCAAGCATCCCTGACGATCACCCAGAACTTTACACTAAGGAAACTTGGGTAAAAGAATTGATGAATTTGCGTGAGCAGCTGGGATTAAAGAAAATCCATCTGTTGGGTCAGTCTTGGGGCGGCATGCTCGCAATCATTTATTTATGCGATTATCAACCTGAAGGAATTAAAAGTGTGATCCTCTCCTCGACTTTGGCTTCAGCTAGTTTGTGGTCAAGAGAGCTCCACCGGATGATCAAATATTTGCCGGATGACGAACAGGCAGCAATTAAAGCAGCTGAAGACAAGGACAGTTTTACTGGCTCTGCTTATTTGAAAGCTAACGACCACTTCATGAGTCAGCATGTTATCAAGATGAGTGCTGATTTGCCTGAATGCGTGCGCCGGAAGAAAAAGGGCGGAACCTTGGCTTATGAAACTGCGTGGGGACCAAATGAATACACGCCGGAAGGCAATTTACACGATTATGAATACACAGACAAATTAGATAGAATAAAGGTCTCGACTTTAATTACTAGCGGGACTGACGATTTATGCACGCCATATGTTGCGAAGTCGATGCATGACAGAATTAAGAGCAGTGAATGGCAACTATTTGAATATTGCGGCCATATGCCGTTTGTGCAGAAGACTGATGAATATATTGATCTGTTGTGCAGATGGTTAGATAAAAATGATTAAAAAAGTCACCATTCTAAGTGAAATAGAATGGTGACTTTTTTATGTGAGCCTAGATTATTTAAAGTTTGCAACCTTTACGTAGCGCTTGTTTGTGGCGGTTGCACCTTGAATTCTGTAGTAAAGTTTACCGTTCTTAAACTTGTAAGAACCACCGTATGTAGTGATTGTTGTGCCCTTCTTGAGGACTGTCTTGGTAGCGCGGCGAGTGCTTGTTGCGTAGATGTAGGCATTTTTGGTCAATGTACGCTTAGTGTCATCGATGTTGGAGACCCTGATGTAGTAATTAGTGTAGGTTCCATCAGCATTGTAAACTTGATAGAAATCACCACTTGTATAATATTGACCACCATCGATATGAATTGGATCAGCTTTTACATAGACTGTACTAAAGGCTGAAAATTTCTTTTTAGTCTTAGTTCCAGCTGCTGTATATCCTTGGGCTGCATGCATCACAGTCTTTTGAACCAGGCTTGGTGTAGAGGCCTTGCTAGTTGCTAAATATTTAGTTTGAATCCAGAGTGTTGCATTATTATTTGCATTTGCGGAAGCTTCAGATACTGTTGAAACACCAGTGTAGAATTCACCATTTTCGTATCTAATAAGGTTACCAACGTAGTAAGTACGGCCTTGATAGAAAGTATCTGTATCTCCTAAACCTTTGACATATTTTTGGTTATCAGGAAGATACAATTGAATTGAAGTAGCAGGTTTTACGTATACTTGATAAGAAATGGTTGTATTATTTTCTCCAGATAATTGAACGGTGAAGCTTTCACCGGCCTTTGAAGTATCAACGGGATTTGCGACGATTGATACTTTACCCGAAATTTTTACTGTGTCCCCGTTTGTCAAAGTAATATTGGTTGGGTCAAATGTGGAGTTAGCAGCAATTTGGAATGTTTGATTATTTGGATTAATCGTTTCAGTTTTTCTACTATGAGTGTATTGAGCTGAAACTGCTTGTGTAGTATCTTGGCTTGTAGTTTGCGTTGTGTCTGTTGTTTGCGCGGTACCAGCAGCACTAACGATTGTCGAAATTGGTGCTACAGCTAGAAGTGCAGCTGCAGCAATGCCAATAATTTTAGTCTTTTTCATAAAAATTCTCCTTAACTATAGTAGAAGGTTTCTAAACAGTCGAAATTCTGCTGATTAGAAACCTCAATTTTGCCTTATTACCAAAGCACCTATATCATATATGATTCCTGAAAATAAATTGTTAAAAAATCCCTAATTAGGGATTTTTTAACAACAAAACGAAATGATACGTTCGAATTTATGTCGGTAATTAATTATTACCAAAATTATAAATATATTTTATTTGAAGAAATGCAAATGTATAGCTCTCTTTTAAATTTTTATCTTCTAAAGAATCTAGAAATTGACTAATGACATACTTTTTATGAGTATCAATATATGCTAATAAAGCATTCATAAATTTGATTCTTACATTAGTCAAAAGATCATTTTTAGAATAATTCAACTTACTTGTTGTATTCAAAATTACTTTAGCTTTATCAGGTTGCTTATCTTTTACTAAAACAAATACAGCATTTAATAAAGTATTACTTGTAACAACCGAAACTAAATCCTGGTTATGTACCTCACTAATCAATGATCTGGACAGTTTATAAACTTCTTCTGAATTAAGTAATAATTGTATATTAGCAAATAGAATTATTTCCTTCTTAAACCAATGCTTAATACCCACAAATTGTTCGGCTAAGGCCTTTTTATATTCATCATCAGAAAGATCTTGTCCTGATAAATCAAAATAGAAATTCAAAGCAATAGCAGATTTAATTAAAGCCTCTTTTTTCAAATATTCATCATTTTCATGATGATATTTTTCCAATAATTGGAATGACAAATTTTTTAATTTCTCTACATCATTTTCTTGATAAGCAAATTCAACTTTTGCAATTACTTGTTTTATTTCTATTTCAGCTATAATTAGTATGAAATATTCATAGTTGTAAGTAGTCTTTCAAAGATTTCTACAGGAAGCCCTGTTTCACCACGTCCCCATCTAGATAATGCTGAGGTTGAGGTTATTCCCACTTTTTGGGCTAAGCTTTTGAGAGATACATGATTCTTCTTTCTGATTACTTTAAATTTCGGACCAACTGTCATAGGAATTTTTGTATTTCTTTTTTGCACTGAAAGGACCTCATCATGGTAAATTACAAATTTAAGAAACTATTATTACGGGTGGATTAGTTGTTATGGGAAATACCATTGCAATGTACTTACCTAATTTTTAAGTACTGTAGCACTATAAATAAAAAAACTCCACACATTCTGAACTGAGACGTAAAAGTTGGACATTTATAGACTAATTCATTAAGGCTTGATTCCGATATTCATTCGGAGTCAGGCCTTTTAGTCTGCTCTTTATCCTTTCTTCGTTATAGTATTTGATATATTTTTCAATAGCTTCTTTGAGCTGTTTTAAGCTGTGATATTTGTATTCTTGGCCGTAAAACATCTCTGTTTTTAGAAGGCCAAAGAAGTTTTCCATCAGCCCATCATCAGGAGAATTGCCTTTTCTGGACATGCTTTGGGTAATGCCATGAAGCTTTAGCTCGTGCTGATACATCGAGCTTTGATACTGGCAGCCCTGATCAGAATGAAAAGTTAGTGCATTTAAAGCTGGATGCTTCTTAAAGGCTTTATGAAGCATTGAAATCACTAAGTGCATGTCTGGATGACGAGAAATTGAATAAGCAACAATATCGCCTGCGCAGCCGTCAAGAATAGGCGATAAATAAAGCTTCTGACCATGCAAGTGAAATTCAGTGATGTCTGTATACCACTTCATGTTAGGCCGAATGGCAAAGAAGTTGCGTTTGATCAAATTGGGCGCAATCTTGCCAATGGTTCCTTTGTAGCTGGAATATT
>NZ_DICZ01000026.1:0-28756 GCF_002417895.1 Lactobacillus sp. UBA5813 | reverse complement strand
GTCTTAACTTAATGACATTGGAGATTACGGTCGATACTTATATTAATAATGTGCGTGCGCAATATGCTCATAATGAACTGCGCAATAGCAATCACAGCCTGACAGAAGTGGCCTTGGATAACGGCTTTTCGGGGGTTCGAACGATGAACCGTGCTTGTGAGAAGCTGTACAATAAGGCTGCGTCGCAATTTAAACGTGAATTTAAAAATAAATAAAGAAGAGATCAATCAGCGCCAAATTATGGCTAAGATTGGTCTTTTTTTGCACCCAAAATTTAGTTATTATGTAAGCGTATTCAACAGGAGGGAAAGAAAATTATGGTTGATCAAAAAGTTATAGATGCAGTTAACGAAATGAGGACAAGTTGGAAAGCCAGCGACGATAAACGTGACAGTGGCCTGCCTCATGACATTCCAGAAGTAAAAAGAATTGATGATATTCAATATGGTGAAGATCCTAAATGGAATTTATTAGATCTGTATTTGCCTAAGAATGTGGAAGGTAAGGTGTCAGTTATCATTCAGATCCACGGTGGTGGCTGGGTATATGGCACTAAAGAGACTTACCAATTCTATGGTTTAGGGATGGCTAAACGTGGTTTTGCTTTTGTAAATCCTAACTACAAATTAGGACCTGAAGTAAGTTTTCCAAAAGAACTTGACCAAGTAAATGAATATATCCACTGGGTTGCTGATCATGCTGATGAATATAATTTGGATAAAAATAATGTCTTCTTAGTAGGAGATTCAGCTGGTGGCCAAATGGCAGAACAATACACGGCAATTTTGACTAATCCGGAATATCGTGAAAAATTCGGCTATGAGTTGACCGATTTGAAGTTTAGAGCTGTTGCATTAAACAGTCCTGCAACCTTTATGCTTGATCCTGGAATGATTGGCGGTGCCGTAACTGCTTACTTTAAACCAGAAGTCATGGCTGATGAAAAGAACTTAGATTTGCTTAATACTGAAAAATACATTACTAAAGATTTCTTGCCAACTTTTATTAGTACTGCCAACCAAGACTTTATCCATGATTGCGCAGTTCGCTTAGACGGATTTTTGAGAGCGAAAGGGATAGAAGTAATTCAAAAGTCCTGGGGCGACGAAAATCATCCTGAGCCACATGTTTTCTTGATTAATCAGAAGGATGACTTGGCAAAAGAAGCAAATGATGAAGAAGCTGAATTCTTTAGAAAGCACATCGTTAAATAGCCAATTTTAGTAATAGGGGGGAAACTAAAATGAAAGGCAAAAAAATTCAAGATACTCTAATCTTCAAGATTTCACTGTTGTCGATTTCAATCTTCTTAATGATGGCACCGGCAATTTCACCGGCTTTGCCATTGTTGCTGCGGGCTTCTTATTGATTGCCTTCTCAGTTAACTTTGCAATGCTGTCATGCGCAAGCTTAGTTTTAGGTGTTGGTTTCGGGCTTTCAATTCCATATATGTATAACTGACTTGATTGGTCCGCTCCACAGAATTCTGTCAACTTGGCTACCACGATTGTACTGGTTTTAGTTAACGTTGGCTGTGCTGTTTCACCAATTGTTTTAAATGCAATTACACCAAATGCTAAAACATGTTTGATGATTTCAGGCATATTATTCGCTATCTTTACGGTTTATGCCTTGATTCACTACTTAAGAGTACATGGCAGCAAAAAGGCCGCCTAATTTTACTAAACTATAATCTTCCTCATGAAAAAATCGAATAGCGATTGCTGGTTTAACTAAAAGAAGCACGGTTTGGCATAAATTAGCCAAACCGTGTTTTTTGTACTTTTAGTTAAAAATTTTTATCTATTCATACTTTTTAACGAACTAAATATCCTGTTTAACCGGAGTTTGTGGGATTAGTGATAGATTGATGATATGGTGAAAATACAAGGAATTACAAAAAATCGCATAGCTTAATGGAGAGAAGAAAATGAAGTTTAATTCTTTAATGCATGTAAATATAATTGCTGATAACTGGGATAAGATGGTTGATTTTTACGAAAATAAACTCGGCCTGACGAAGAAGATTGAAGTAAAGTATAAGGAATATTTGGATCGTCCAGATCGTCCTGAGCAGCAAAAAATTGCTCAGAAAGATCCCGAACAAATTATGTATGCATATTTTGAGGTTGTACCTGGGCAATTTATCGAAATGTTTCCAAATAGTGATCTTCCTCATGATGTTGAATGGTACAAGCGAACAGGGCTCAATCATTTTTCACTTACCGTTGACGATAGCCATAAGACGTTTGAGGAGTTCAAAAAAGCCGGTATCCAGGTAATTAGTGAGCCCTCGAAAGGTCCCATCAGAGACTTGGCAATTCTGGGCTCAGGACCCAGATGGCAACCATTTTGAGGTGCAACAATTTACGGATAAATCTTACCAAAAAATTGGACATCTTGATTAGAAAAAAGGATAGATTTTCACTTGTCGTGGAAGTCTATCCTTTATTTTTATTTATTACTCGTATAATGATCAAACCAATTAGTAATTTCTTCCAATCTCTTTATCCGATTCTTGGGTTTGCCGGAACGGGACAACTCATGATTTTCGCCATGGAAAATAATCATTCTGGTTTCGACATTATGCCAATTAAGTGCCCGGGACATCTGCAAGCCTTCAGTCATCGGACAACGGTAATCTTGGTCTGAATTTAAGAAAAGGGTAGGAGTCTTAACATGATCAGTGTACTTTAATGGTGATTGCTGCCAAGCAAATTCAGGATTGTCATTCAAGTTATTGATGCCTAAGGCATAAAAATCATCCCAAGGACCAATATCTGATAAAAACGGATCACTAAACCAGTTTGCCATTGATCTTTGACTTGCTGCAGCACAGAAGCGATCAGTTTGACCGATAGCCCAATTTGTCATGTAGCCACCATATGAGCCTCCAGTGATGCAGAGCTTTTGCTGATCAATTGCTGGAGTTTCTTTTAAAACCGTGTCTACAAACTTCATTAAATCTTGATAATCAATTTTGCCCCATTGACCACGCATGTCAGCATAATCATTTCCTTGACCGTCGGAACCATGAATATTTGCAAATAAAACGAAATAGCCATGACTTGCCCATACCTGCATTTCATGGAAGAAAACAGCACTATATGAACCTTTAGGTCCACCATGGACGTCAAGAATTGCCGGATATTTTTTATTTTTGCCAAAATTACGTGGATACAAGAGCCAGCCGTGTTGAATGCCATCTTTTGTTGATTCGTAGTTGATCTGATGGGCTTGTGCAACATAAACATCTATAAGAACTACATCATTGAAATGTGATAGTTGCGTGAGTTTGCCATCTGCAACTTGGTATAGTTCTTGCAATTCATTATTTTTAGCTCCTGTAAACAACAAATTGCCGTCATTTTGAAAAGTAAAATAATCAATGCTGCCATCGAATTCAAAATATGGTTTAATCTTTTGACCATCAAAAATCATGATTTGATTGTGGTCAGTTACGGTGGTTAAAAAGTAAAATTGATTATTAAAAGTTGTGCTAGGTTTAGTTTCTAATAAACAAATATCGCCAATAATTGCATTGCCATAAGTTTTGTCCCATGAAGCTACCAAGCTTAATTGGTGGCTTTTTTCATTGACCAAATAAATCTGAGGATTTTCTTCGCATCCGTATTCTTTTTGGTCACTGGCGACGACATAGGTTTGATCGTTGATGAAAAAGAGATCAAAAATTTCGTATTGATCACAAGGAATCAGTTCGTCCAATTTGCCGGTTCCAAAATTAAGCTTATACAATGCCGTTTTTAAATGGGCTTTACGCTTAAATGAACCGCCGGTGAAAAAGAGAAGATTATCCTTCAGCCACGATTGGTCAATTTGAAAATAAGGATCATCTGCTAATAATTCCGTTAACTTTTTTGTTTGCAAATTGTAGGTGAAAAGTCGGTCCCGATGCTTGTTTAAAATACCTTCATTATTAAAATAGGCGGGAGTTTCATCGAAAATATCATAGTCGTCGGAATTTGGATTTCCTTTTTTTGCCTTTTCATTTAAGTCAACTCGACGTGAAAGAAGCAGCTCATTTTGATTGATAATTTTTTCAAGCTTATAGTTGGCATGATCAAATTCAGCGATGGGTTGAGCTTCACCACCATCTAAAGATAAGCGATAAAGCACTGTTTTATTCTCTTTATTTTGTCGGTTTCCTGTAAAAAGCACTGTCTTTTCAGTTTCAAAGACAAAATTTTGCTCTTTACCGAAAGATGAAAGTGCACTAACTTGATCGTTCTTAAGCATTTGCAAAGTGTAATTGTAATGATCTTGTTTATCATTATCAGGTAATGCTTTGACGAAGACAGCATTTTTCCCTTTCGTTTTTAAGTTGCCTAGGTTGGAATAATTGAGAAAATCTTTAATTTGAACAGCTTTCATATTGAAGCCTTCTTCCTTAATTTAATTTGACTTTAATATATCATAAGAAATTAAGGATGAAAAGAAGAGGAAAATATTTCTTTTTGGTTTATTAAATCAGTTAAGAATTGTAATTGCTTTTCCAGCAGTTGCAATTCTTTTTTCTTGTTCAAGTTCCTTAAGCTTTCTACTGAATGTCTCCGGCGTTGTGCCTAGCAAACTGGCTAAATCTTTCTTTTTCATCTGTAATTTCACGGTGCTTCTGCCTTGTTTAACAGATAAATCCTGCAGGTAGGACATAATCCGTTCTTTGGCATCTAAGGTATTGCGCAGAACTGTATTGTGCTGGAGTTCTACTAGTTTTTCACCAAAATTATTGAGTAATTTAACAGCTAAATCAGGTGTTTTTTCTAATAATTGTTGAAAATCTACACGGTTAATCGAACAAACTAGGGTATCGTCGAGTGCTTCAATAAAATTTTCATTGTTGGAGGAGATGAATAGATTCTGTTGACCCTCAATATCGCCTTTTTTCAGAATGCCTAAAACTGTTTCTTTTCCGTCTGAGGATAAGCTGTAAACTTTGGCTTTGCCACGATCGATGACGATCATTCCGTTTTTGCCATCTGCTGGTTGACGAATTATGCTGCCTTTGGGAAAGCGCTGCTGGTGAGTGGAAACCGTGGCCAATTTTTCTTTTAAATTTTGAGGCAGATCGGAGAAGAGCGCGGCCTTGCTTAGACATGCAACTGGTGAATGTTTTTGCATAAAAATCATATTCTTTCTAAAAACTTGATTTAGATCAATTTTTTAATTAAGTATTGTACGTATAATGAAAGTAAATCAAGAGGAGATGCGAGTCATGGCAAAGATTAAATTCACTAATTCAGCATTAGATTATTTGAAGAAAAGAGAAGTTTTAGGTCATCTTATGCTGCTGATCGTCGACGATGGTGGCGGAAAGTACTCCATTCATGGTGGTTCTTGCAGTATTGGTGCTAACTTTTCAATTATTAAACTAGACAAGCCAGATAAGGATTATCCTGAAAAATTGCAAAATGACGAAGGTGTGGAAATCTACACTTCCAAATATGATTTAGTCGAATTGCAGGATAATTTGGTTTTGGATTATAAAGATTATAGCCTGCAATTGAAGAATGATAGTCAAATGCTTGATGGGGCAGTGTCGATTGGCAATGGCCCAGCTTTGCTTGAAGCCAACCACCATGTTGTGATGAATGAAGCAAGAAATTGTTAGAACTACATATTAAAATAATATCTTAAATAAAAAACAAGCCCAACACCACTTTACAGCAGTGTTGGGCTTGATGTGTGAATATTCAATTTTTAGTATCAGATATTACTTGTTAACTGATTCCTTCAAAGCCTTACCTGGCTTGAATGCTGGAACTTGGGTTGCAGGAATAGTAATTTCCTTACCAGTTTGTGGGTTGCGACCCTTACGTGCAGCACGGTGACGAACTTCAAAAGTACCAAAGCCGATCAATTGAACCTTGTTACCCTTAACTAATTCATCTTGAATAGTTGAAATAACTGATTCAAGAACAGCTTCTGCATCCTTCTTCTTCATTTCAGTTTTTTCAGCAATTTCTTTAACTAATTCAGCTTTATTTACTGATGCCATTTTTAAAAACCTCTTTCTTAATATTTTTCGTTTAAGATTGCTAGAAGTATTATCTTGCAACCCTTTACGAGAACTTATTTTACCATTAACTTAGATAGTTTAAAACGGGAAAAGCTTGATTTTATGCAATTTTATTAGCTTTTTTTGCAGATTTAAGCATTTTTTTGAAAAAGCATGCTCACAAGTTATCGCAGGCCAAAGCTTATTGTATTTTTGCTATAATTTAGTATAGAAACCGCTTACGAAATAAAATGATTAAGGAGCAAAAATGAAACTTATTTTTTCAGATATTGATGGAACGCTGATCAACAATAAGCATCAAGTTACTCCAGCAACTAAAGAAGCAATCCGACACCGAATTGCTTTGGGCGATATGTTCATTCCGGTTTCGGCACGGATGCCCCAGGCTATCGAAACGGTGGGCAATGAAATTACGACGAATTATCCGATGATTTGCTACAACGGCGCCTTGATTATCGATAAGGATGGTCAAACGATTGCCAGTCAGCCGATGGAAATTGCCGAGGCAGAGTCAATTATTAAATTGGTATCTGAAGAATATCCTGATGTTGCCTGGAATGTTTATGCTGCAAGAAAATGGCTATCACCAAGAATGCCAGCAAACTTGAATGAGGAAAGAATCGTTCAGGTTGAATCGACAAGAGCAACGCTTGAAGATGTTGCTAATTTACCTAGCTGTCATAAAACATTATTGATTGGCCAACCTCAGGAAATTACAGAACTGCAGAAAAAACTGCGACAAGAATTCACAGATTTAAACATTGTTAAGTCCAGTCCAATTTTGTTAGAAATAATGGCAAAAGGAATCCAAAAAGGACAGGCAGTTAAACAACTGATTGATTTTTACAAAGTTCCGATTGCTGATACCTGGGCCTTTGGCGACAATTACAATGATGAAGAGATGTTAAAGGCTGTAGGGCATTCGGTTGTCATGGGCAATGCGCCGGCAGACCTGAAGCAGAACGCCGATGAAGTGACGCTGGATAACAATCATGATGGAATCGCAGCAGCTTTGAATAAAATGCTTTAATAAGGAGGAGTAAAAATGAAGTTATTAATTGCTGGTTCGGGAAAAATCGTTCAAGATTGGTTAATGATTACACCTGATTTGCCGCAGATTGAATTAAGCGGCATTACTGCTACTAAGCACAGTTTAGAGCGTATGCAGGAAATGGCAAAAAAGTATGGCATTAAAAAAGTCTTCACTGACTATGATCAGGCCTTAGCAGAGTGTGACGCGGACACGGTTTATGTTGCTGTCATCAATTCCTTGCATTACAGCTTCGTCAAAAAGGCTTTGGAAGCAGGGAAAAACGTAATTTGTGAAAAGCCATTCACTGTTAGCCTTGATGAATTTGAGGAACTTAAGAATTTAGCTCTGGAAAAAGATTTAGTCTTAATTGAAGCAATTACCAATTTATATTTGCCAAACTACAAGCTTTTGCAAGAAAAATTGCCGGAATTGGGCAAGATTAGAATTGTATCGATGAATTACTCCCAGTATTCAAGTCGGTACGATAAGTTCAAAGAGGGCATTATTGCCCCAGTTTTTGATCCAAAAAAAGCTGGTGGTGCCTTGATGGACTTAAATGTGTACAATATTCACTTATTGGTTGGTTTATTTGGGATGCCTAAGAAAGTGCAATATTTGGCTAATATACAACGCGGAGTTGATACGTCTGGTATTTTGCTTTTGGATTATGGCGATTTCAAAGCTGTTTCAATTGCTGCCAAGGATGTTGGTGCTCCAGTTACCTCAACGATTGAAGGGGAAAATGAAAGCATCGTGATTGATGGCCCAACCAATACTTTTCCTGCTTTTGATACTTACCATAATAGCGAAAAGCTGGAACATTTTAATGTTAATGACCATGATCACCGGATGTTTGATGAATTCGTTGAATTCAATCGGATTATTGGGGACCATGATATGGAAAAAGTAAGAGCAGCGCTTGAGCATAGTGAACAAGTGATGAAAGTCATTGATTTAGCACGGAAATAATGATGACGATTGGAGAAACTTTAAAGAAAGAGCAAAAAGAATTAGGGTTATCCCAGACCAAAATGGCAGGGGATGTTTTAACTAAATCATATTATTCAAAAATCGAACGAAATCAGTATGAAATTAAAGCGACAGACCTGATCAAAATTCTGCGCCTGCATGATATTGATGTCATTCATTTTTTGAAAATATTGTGCAGGTAAAAACAGAAAACGAAGAAGATAAAGTTGAAAAATACTTATCTCAATTGCATGAAGCATATTATCATAAAAATTTGCGCCAGCTTACTGATTTACAGGAAAAGTTAAATCAGGAAAGGCAAACTCATGAGATCTTAAATCTGGTTATGCAGGCAACCTTGATAAAAGCCTATCTAACAAATAGTTTTGATAAACTTTCAGATAAGGAAAAATTAGACATCAGGAAACAGATTTTTAAAACCAAAAATTGGAATGAAAATTCGTTAAGATTGTTTGCAGTAGCTATGCCATTGTTTGAGATGAATGATCTGAAAATTATTATTGAGTTGATTTTTAGAAAGTGTCCGCAAATAAATGAATTGCCAGATATAAACCAAGGCTGATTGCTGCAATTGCTGTTAACTATTTGGAATGGTCCTCTAGAAAAAATAATGATGATAGAGAAGGAATAAATGTATCTCTAAATATATTAAATAAGCTAAATTTGGATCCTAAGAATTGTTTTGCAAAGATTATGGAACGGTATTATATCGCTGTCTTCAGTAATGATAAGCCAAAGGCTGAAAAAATTAGACGGTTCTTTGTTGATAACAATATGGAAGGATTTGTTTCCAAATTTAAATGAAAAATAAAAGTGTCGTATGTGACACTTTTATTTTTTTATGCTTTAAAAATATATATGATGGGGTTACAATTTGAGAGAGGGAAATATGTTATAAACTAAATTTTTTGGAGGAAATGAAAATGAAATTTCAGAACATATTGGTTAGTGCATTTTTGATAGCTAATGTAACCGGCATGACTACATTTGAAACGCAACCTGTACAAGTTGATGCAGCTACGGCAAGTCAAACCGCATCTAAGATGACAATTGAAAATACGTCGTTAACTAAACAAGGATATATTTTACGTGTGGACAGTAATGCCTTTAGAAAAATCAATGTTGGAAAAACATATTATCAAAAGGCCCTAAAGACCACTGATTTATTTAAAGCTAAAACTGTTAGCCCTAAAAAAATCAAAAATGTAAAATTCAGAATTGAAAAAGTTGCTTATGCCCCAAAGAATGCCTCAGGAGCTCCATTATATTTAGTAGCTTCAAAGGATAAAAAATATTCTTGTTGGACTACGCAAGAAGGTCTGGAATACTATTATCTAAATACTAAATCGATGAGTGGTGTAACTAAACCCTTGAAGAGAATTGCAAATAGAGAAAATAGAAATCTTAAGAAGATTAATAATAAACGTGATTTCAATCAAGCAATGAAAGCTGCTAAAAAGTTAACTGGCAAACAGAAGGTATTTGTCATTAATTCATTAAAACAATTAAAAAAAGAAGGAATGAATAAGTTAGGAACAAATATATTGCTTTTTGGAATTCAATAAAATCAAAAACTAGGGGAGGCTTTGTTGATCAATTCAACGAAGCCTTTTTTGCGTATGATATGCAGAAAGTACAAATTCTAAGTACATCTACCACAAAGAAAATAACTATGAGCAGAAATACGTCAGTTTCATCATTTAAGTTAATAAAATAAGTAATCTGATTAAACTTAAAGATGTAGTGGTTAAGGAAGAAGACGATATAGTGAAAATAATTTTCTCATTTTTAAAGCTTTACTGTTGACCTTATTTTGAAAATCTCTTTGACATTCTAAACCTTGTTATTCTAAAAAATACTTACTAGAAATTTGGATTATCTATTATTTGAAAATCATACACTCTATTCTATATATTGCCGATTTTTAAATAGGGTTAAGAAAAATACTAAGATGCTGATGTTTGACGTATCTTAGTGTTTTTTGTTGTTCTTCAAAAATATTACGGACACATCAGGGGAGGGTATGTGACTAAACCTTGATATATCAACATTTTTATTTTGAAAAATGGTCAAAATTTATCCGGCGAAATCACTGTATGTGTTGATAGATCAATGATTATGGAACATCCCCTCGTGTGTCCGAAAAGGTATTCGCGGAATTGCTATAATAAAACTAAATAATGTGTGAAGAGTTTAAAAATGAGAAATCCATTCAACCCTACCTATAGTGATGTACCCAAAATTTTCTTAGATACAGATTTGCGTGTAAATGAGCTGATTAGCACTATTCAAGAAAGTGAATTTGCGCGGTCATTTTTTATTACGGGAGTTCAGGGATCGGGTAAAACAGTCTTTCTTAATGTAGTGGCTCACAAGCTTCGCGACGATTCTAATTGCTATCATGTTAACGTTTTGAATCAAGATAATTTGGTTCTAAGTCTGACAAAAAAATTATTGGCAATAACTGAAACGCCACTGCAAAAAATTATAGATAGTATTAGTTCCGTTAACTTAAAAGGATTAAATTTCGATTTGTCAGATCCCAATAGTGAGTATGACGTGATTTTAGAAAAAATCCTCGATAGAGTTAGAAGACTTGCACAAGTATTCAATGAATTAAAAGGCGAAAACTACCCTATTTTTATTTTGCTGACCGGATTGCCAGATCTGATTTTAGATATTCAGAACGAAAGTAAATTAACATTTTTGCTTCGATCTGAAAAAATATATACATTGCCCCTTAAGAATGCGGATATCGTCTCTAGTTATGTTAAATTTTTTCACTTTTCTCTGAGCATTGCCTCACAGATGTCGACAATGACAAAAGGATACTCTTATGCATTTCAGTTGTTAGGATTTTTGCTGTTTAATAAAGTGGCTGGTGAGATTCCTACACAAAAAGATCTGGATAATATCAAGATTGAGTATCAGCTTAATCTATTTGATAATGCATATCAAAAGATTTTTACGGAGTTATCGGACTGGGATCGAAAGTATTTGATTGCTGTTGCGGGCAATAAGAAATTGCAAGAAGTTACTAAAATTCTCCAAAAAGATAAAGTTTTTGTTGCCCAATATCGAAGACAGGACATTGAAAGGCGATTAATTGTGCCGGCTGGCTATGGTCTTGTTAGATATACTTTGCCTTATTTTGAAGAATATATTAGACAAGTTCAGGATCCCAATTCACCATATTATTTTGGATATTAAAAAATGGAAAACCAAAAATGGTTTTCCATCTTTTTCTATATAGTTTGCAAATTGTTGAAATGCGGCAAATTGTTGACAAAGCGCTCATAAGCTGCCTGTTCATCGGTCTCCGTAATTTTGACATTATCAAAATTGGCCTGTCGCAAATCATCTTCATCAATTTCAATTCGTGCTGTAAACGTAGCATTGCCGATCAATTCGATCCAATAGCAGTCGTGATCATAATGTACGATCGTCTGCACCTTGCCACCTGGATTATAAACATCAATCTTTTGATTAAACTGACCTAAATCTGGATGTGTGAGGCAAAGTGCAAGGGAAGTTGCTGACATCCCTGTACCACAGGCGTTTGTAAAGCCAACACCTCGTTCAAAAGTCCGTACGAACAACTGATTTCTGTCAATGATTTGGGCAAAGTTGACGTTTACGCCATCAGGGAAGTAAGGATTGTCTTGATTCAATTTTTCACCCAATTCCCCTAAAATCGGTCCTTCAATCTGCTTTTGCGACATGAAGGAAATCAGATGCGGATTAGGAACGGCCAAAGCTGTAAACTTCAAGCCTGGATAAAGTTCAGGCACATACTGGTCGATCATTCTTCTGAGGCCGACATTGTCGAAAGGAAACTTTTCATTAGCAAAAGAAACCGGTGAAATTTCAACTGCAAAGGCCGGAACGTCTTCTGCCAAATCAGCCTGCTTGTTGACGCGCAAATTTGCATTCATCGTGTCGACCATAAAATGATCTTGATGAAATTGCTCAAATAAATAGCGAGCGACTGTTCTTAAGCCGTTGCCGCACATTGAGGCTTCCCTACCGTCCGCATTGATCACGCGCATTTGTGCCAAAGCATGGCTGCGAGTCGGATGATTGACTACCAATACACCGTCGCTGCCGCCTAAAATGCCAGTGTCGGAACTAGTAATTTTTTTGGTAAAATTGCGCAATTGCTCGTCAGTTAACGGTTCATCCAATTCAGTTTGATCAAGAATGAAAAATTGATTCTGTGATCCGTGGACCTTCAATAATTGTGTCATTGTTAGCTCCTATTTAAAAAATTCGTTGTAAATTGCTTTAACTGCAGTATCTGCTTCTTCTTTTTTGGTGCCAATCATAATTGAAATTTGTGAAGCACCTTGATTGATCATTTGTGGTGAAATATGTTCACGAAGCAATGCGTTCAAAATTCTGGCGTTGATGCCATCTTGATTTTTCATTCCTTCGCCCACAATCATAATAATGGCATAATCATCGATCCATTCCAACTGATCCGGATTGATTGTAGCTTGAATTTCACTGCAGATGAGGTCGATTAATTGATCATTCAAGAATTTCCGGTCAAAAATAATAGTAATATCGTCAATTCCGGAAGGCATGTGCTCATATGGAATGCCATGTTTGTCCAAAATCTGCAAGATCCGCAAGGTAAAACCAGCCTCTTCGTTAAGCAAGTATTTGTGCAAATACAAAGCGGAGAAATGCTTCTTGCTGGCAACGCCAGTTACCGTTTGTTCAGCGTGAAAATCTTTTTCTGGCAAAATCATCGTGCCCGGATTCTCTGGGTCATTAGTGTTTTTGACATTAATTGGAACATCGCCCTGAATAGCTGGAATCAATGCTTCGTCATGGAAAACGAAAAAGCCGGCATAGGACAATTCCCGCATCTCACGGTAAGTCATCTGGTGAATGGATTTCGGATCATCAATAATTGCTGGGTTAGCTGAGAAGATACCATCTACATCAGTGAAGTTTTCGTAAAGATCTGCGTGCAGGCCATGCGCTAAAATCGCACCAGTGATATCCGAACCGCCCCGTGAAAAAGTAGCGATGTGGCCAGATGGCGTGATGCCGAAGAAGCCAGGAAAGACGATTTTTTCATCAGCTTGAAGGCGAATCTGATCCAGATTCAAATAGGTTTCAGGGCTGATGGAAGCATCGTTGGGCTCACCAGTTACGATTAAGCCGGCCTCAGTCGGATCCAAAAACTTAGCGTTTAGACCTTGATGCTGCAGAATTTTTGCAATCAAGTGCGCATTTAAGCGTTCGCCATGTGCTTTGAAAGCGGCCAAAAGATAATCATCATTGGGATATTGCTGATCAGGCAAGGACGTTAATATTTCTTTGACAAAGTTAAGATCTTCTTTAGTCAAGCCAAAATATTGGCCTATTTCTTGGTAACGTGCGAAAATTTGCTCAACGATTTCGCTAGTATCTTGTTTGTTTAAATATGTTTTTGCATATTTGATCAATAAATCAGTAACTTTGATGTCATCGCTGAACCTTTTGCCAGGAGCCGAGACAACCATTGCTTGCCGATTATCGTCAGCCAAAAAAATCCTAATTGCGCGTTCAACTTGCTTGCCTGTAGCTAAAGAACTACCACCGAACTTGATTACTTTCATTTTCTAACTTCTTTCACCTGTAACTTGAGATAATTTAATTGAATTTTAACATTGATTTTAATTTATGCAAATCAATTTGAGAATAAGCAAAAGTAATCGAATTTAATTATTAATAAAGAATAAAAAACAGTTATAAATGTGTTGACTATGTTTTTAATAAAATATACAATTTAGTCAAATCGAAGAGGAGCAACCGACATGATTAAGAGTGTAAGTCAGGCACGACGATGATCACTGTGAAAGGGGAGGCTGCCGAAGCAGTAACTGATGCCAAAGCTACTAGCTGGGTCGTAACTAAAGAAGTTGCGGACTGTCGCGAAAAGAAACGAAGAGGTTCGCGGAGCGCTATCGACTATTAGATTAAAGATGATTAATCCATTGTTTGTAGCGGCAGACAATGGATTTTTTATTTAGCGCTTCACCTAGTTAAAAAACGGAGAGATCAATGAATTCACAAATTGCTAGTTCACAGGTTAGTCCAGAAGGTCATTTATTAATTGGCGGCGTTGACAGTGTTGCCTTAGCTAAAAAGTACGGCACGCAGTTAATCGTTTACGATGTTGGTCAAATTCGCCAACAGATTCGCAAATTCAAGCAGGTTTTTGAAGAAGAGAAAACTTCATATGCGGTTTCTTATGCAAGCAAGGCTTTCGCCACAATTGCCATGTATCAAGTGGCCGCAGAAGAAGGTGCCTATACTGATGTTGTTTCGGCGGGCGAACTTTACACCGCTTTGAAGGCCAGCTTTCCAATGGAACGGGTTAGTTTCCACGGCAACAATAAATCACGGGCTGAGCTGGAAATGGCAGTTAAAAATCATGTTGGCAAGATCATTATTGACAATTTTTATGAAATTAAATTGCTAAAAGAGGTTTTGCAAGAAAACGACCGTCACATTAAAGTGATGCTTCGCTTAACGCCTGGTATTTCAGCACATACGCATGAATATGATCAAACCGGTCAAATTGACAGCAAGTTTGGTTTTGATCTTAATAGCGGTCAGGCAGCCAAGGCACTTCAAGAAGTGCTGGCCGAACCACGAATGAATATGGTTGGAATTCACGCTCACATCGGTTCACAGATTTTTGAATTGAACGGTTTTGAAATGGCTGCTCAAAAACTGATGCAAGTAGCCAGCAGCTGGCGTGAGAAGTACGGCTACACTGCAAAAATCATTAATGTCGGCGGTGGCTTCGGTATTAAATATGTTTCTTCTGACCATCCATTAAAGCCGGAGGCATTCGTTAAGGCGATCGTTGAAACAATCAAGCAAGAAGCTGCGAAAAACGATTATCCGTTGCCCGAGATCGATATTGAACCAGGTCGTTCAATCGTTGGTCCCGCTGGTTATAACCTTTACCAAGTCGGCTCACGCAAAGACGTTCCCGGCTTGAAGCCTTATGTAACGGTCGATGGCGGAATGGGCGACAACATTCGTCCCGCTCTTTATCAGGCCGAATATGAAACGGTTTTGGCAAATAATCTTAAAGCAAAGGAAGAAGAGCACGTTCGCATTGCCGGCAAGTATTGTGAATCCGGTGACCTGCTAAGTGCAGATGCCTTTTTGCCAAAAACTAAACCAGGCGACATTCTGGCAATGCTCGACACTGGTGCCTACGGTTATTCAATGGCTTCAAACTACAACCGCAATCCACGTCCCGCCGTTGTTTTTGCGGAAAATGGTCATGCGCAAGTAGTAGTCAAACGTGAAAGTCTAGAAGATTTAGTTCGCTTAGATCAAAGCTACCAAGAAGATTAAGGAGATCAAGAAATGAAGAAATTAACAGCGCAAGAAATTATTGATTACATTGGCAATGCTAAAAAGAAGACGCCAGTCAAGGTTTTTATTAAAGGCGACTTAGCTGACCTTGATTTCCCTGAATCTATTGAAAATTACAATGAAGCTCATTCAGGCGTTATCTTCGGTGATTGGGACGAAGTTGAACCATTTTTGAAAAAGAATCAAGAAAAAATTTCTTCCTATTATATTGAAAATGATGCACGCAACTCAGCCGTTCCTTTGCTTGATATTAAGAAAATCAATGCGCGGATTGAACCAGGTGCAATTATTCGTGACCAAGTGACGATCGGCAATAACGCCGTTATCATGATGGGCGCAATTATCAATATTGGTGCTGAGATCGGGGACGATTCGATGATCGATATGGGCGCTGTTCTTGGTGGCCGTGCAATCGTTGGCAAACATTGTCATATTGGTGCCGGCACGGTTTTGGCAGGCGTGGTTGAACCTGCTTCAGCTCAGCCAGTAAGAATCGATGACAACGTTTTAATCGGAGCAAACGCCGTCGTGATTGAAGGCGTTCATGTTGGTGAAGGCGCAGTTGTTGCGGCTGGTGCGATCGTAACGCATGACGTTGCGCCACACACGATGGTCGCTGGCGTTCCAGCCAAGTTCATTAAGAACGTTGACCAAAAGACCAAGAGCAAGACAGGTTTGGAAGACAATTTAAGAAAGCTGTAACAATGACGCTTTTAACAGAACAAGACTTAATTAAAATTAGAAGACACTTGCATCAAATCCCGGAATTGGCACTGCATGAAGTGCAAACGCATGATTATTTACTGCAGGTGATTGAAAGCTTTAAGCAGGATTATTTAGAGATCAGAGTACCAGAGCAATTGCCAACTGCAATTTTGGTTTTGGTAAAAGGGAAAAAGCCGCGGCGAACGATCGGCTACCGCACGGATATTGATGCGCTGCCAGTAGAAGAAAAGACTGGTTTGCCTTTTTCTTCAAAACATCCTGGCGTGATGCATGCCTGCGGCCACGATGTTCATATGACTGTTGCTTTGGGCTTGCTGAATTATTTTAGTGAAAATCAACCCCAAGACAATCTGCTTTTCTTCTTCCAGCCAGCTGAAGAGAGTGAATCAGGCGGCAAGCAAGCTTATGAAAAGGGAATCTTTGAAGATAAATGGAAACCTGATGAATTCTATGGCTTGCATGACAATCCGGCTTTGCTAGCTGGTGCGATTGGCTGCCGCATGGGAACGCTGTTCGCGGGAACTACTGAAGTCAATATTGATTTGATCGGTAAAAGCGGTCATGCTGCTTTTCCACAAAACGCAAACGATACGGTCGTAGCGATGGCGAGCCTGATCATGCAGATTCAAACGATCATTTCTCGCAGCATTGACCCGATTCAAAGCGGCGTTATAACGCTGGGAAAGGTCGATGCTGGCACGATCAGAAACGTGATCGCCGGTCATGCCCGCATTGAAGGAACGATTCGTGGCCTGACTCAAAAAATGATCTTGAACATTGATCATCGTTTGCAAGATGTTTGCGATGGCGTGGCACGCAGTTTTAATATGGACGTAAAGCTGAATTTGAATCAAGGCGGCTATTGGCCAGTCGAAAATAATCCAGATTTAACTCGCAGCTTTATCAAGTATATGAAAAAGCAGCCCGATGTTAACTTTATCGAAACTGAGCCGGCAATGACCGGTGAAGACTTTGGCTACTTGCTGGCCAAGTTCCCAGGCGTTATGTTCTGGCTCGGCGTCAATGATGATTCACAGCTGCATTCGGCAACGCTGACCCCTGATGAAAAGAGCATTCAACGTGGAGTTGATGCGATTAAGGGTTTTCTGATTTATAGAATGGAGAATTAAATGACTTCTTTAATTGATGCAGATTTAATAACGGCACTTGTAACGCCTTTTGATGAACAACAAAAAATCAATTTCGATTGTTTGGAAAAATTGACCAATCGCTTGATTTCACGAGGATGCAACGGCTTTGTCATTGGTGGTACGACTGGTGAAACACCAACTCTTTCTCATGATGAAAAAATTGAATTGTATCAAAAGTTCGCTGAAATCGTCCATGGCCGTGTCCCGATTATCGCTGGCACAGGCAGCAACAATACTGCTGAAACGATTTCCTTCACTAATGAAGTTGCGCAAATCAAGGGTATCGATTATGCCTTGGTTGTGGTTCCGCCTTATAACAAGCCTAACCAAAGAAGCATGATTGCTCACTTCAAGACTGTTGCGCAAACGGTTCATATGCCAATTTTGATCTACAACATTCCAGGTCGAACTGGAGTCAAGATGGAAAAAGAAACCATTGTCCTTTTGTCACACGAAGAAAACATTAAGGGCATCAAACAATGTGCTTCTCTTGAAGAAATGGAATACATCATTGATCACAAGGATCCTGATTTCATGGTCTTCAGTGGAGAAGACAGCCAAGCATTGTCAGCAAGATTGTTAGGCGCAAACGGCGTTGTTTCAGTTGCTTCTCATGTATACTGCAAGCAAATGCGGCAAATGTACGACTATTTATACGGCGGCAATTATGTCGAAGCAGCAAACCTTCAACGCTGGTTGACGCCAAAGATGGCAGCAATGTTCATGTTCCCATCTCCATCACCAGTTAAAGCAGTCCTCAATGCACAGGGCTTTAAGACAGGTGGCTGCCGTTTGCCACTTTTGGCCTTAAATGATGATGAAAAGGTTCAATTAGCACAAAAGTTAGGATTGAAGGATGATGCCTTATCTGGTCAATTGCCTTTGGATTTAGGAGAGGAAGTAAACAATGACTAAAAAAGTTTTAATTGCAGGTTTTACTGGTGCAATGGGACAAAAGACAGTTGCTTTGGTCAACTCATTGCCCGATTTTGAAATCGTGGCCGGTTTGTCTCCGATTGCGGAACACGATCCTGAAAAATATCATTTGCCAGCTGATGCGCAAATCTTTGAACAATTATCCGATATTCCAGCTGGCATTGCGGATATCTGGGTTGATTTCACCACGCCTAGTTCAGTTTATGACAACACCAAGTTTGCTTTAACGCATGGCATCGCCCCAGTAATCGGCACAACTGGCTTAACCGATGCTCAACAAGAAGAGTTGGTTGCTATTTCTAAAGAAAAGAAGCAGGCTGGTTTAATTGCTCCTAACTTTGGAATGTCAGCCGTCTTATTGATGAAATTTGCTCAAGAAGCAGCCAAATATTTCCCTGATGCAGAAATTATCGAAATGCACCACGCAGATAAAAAGGATGCTCCTTCAGGCACGGCTTTGAGTACGGCTAAGTTGATTGCTAAAAACAGACCAGAACACGAAACTGCTCCGGATGAAATCGAAAGCTTAAACGGCGTGCGTGGCGGTGACTATCAAGGAATCAAGATTCACTCCGTTCGTTTGCCAGGCTACATTGCTCACGAGCAAGTTTTGTTTGGCGGAAATGGCGAAGCACTAACGATTCGGCAAGATTCATTTGATCGTCAATCTTTCATGAGCGGTGTTAAGGTAGCACTTGAAAAAGTTGATCAGTTGGATCATTTGGTTATTGGATTAGAAAATATTTTATAGGAGGCAAATATGCCACATTTAGCAGATGGACTAGGTTATAGCGACAAGGTTGAAAAGGTAAAACCTTCCGGTATCAGAATTTTTGACAATCAGGTTTCAAAAATTCCAGGCATTATTAAATTGACTTTGGGTGAACCTGATATGAACACGCCTGAACACGTCAAGCAAGCAGCGATTCGCAGCATTCAAAACAACGATTCACACTATGCACCACAAAAAGGCAAGTTGGCTTTAAGAAAAGCCATCAGCAACTTTTTGGACAAGACGATTCACGTCAAATATGATCCTGAAACAGAAGTTGTTGTTACTGTTGGTGCAACTGAAGCAATCAATACAGCCTTGTTTGCCATCAGCAATCCAGGCGACCAAGTTATTATCCCAACGCCGGTCTTTTCACTATACTGGCCAGTTGCTACCTTGGCAGATGCCGACTTTGTCTTGGTAAATACTGCTAAGGATGGCTTCGTATTAACGCCTGAACACTTAGAAAAGGTCATTGAAGAAAATCCTAAGGCTAAGGCCGTAATTTTGAATTATCCAACCAACCCAACTGGAGTTGAATACTCAGAAGAAAATATTAAGGCTTTGGCAAAAGTAATTCGCAAGCATAATTTATATGTCATTACGGATGAAATTTACTCAACTTTGACCTATGGCGTTAAGCATTATTCAATTGCAAGCGAAATCCCTGAAAGTGCACTTTATATTTCTGGTGTATCCAAGTCTCACGCTATGACCGGTTATCGTTTGGGTTATATTGCCGGACCTGCAGAAATTATGGCTCAAATCGGCAAGGTTCATGGCTTGATGGTAACGACAACCACTGATTCTTCACAAGCAGCAGCTCTGGAAGCATTGACCAATGGTTTGGATGATCCTGAAGGATACCGCAAAGTTTACCAAGAACGGCGTGATTTTGTTGTTAAAGCATTGAATGACATGGGCATGGAGACCGCTAAGCCACAAGGTGCCTTCTATGTTTTTGCTAAAATTCCTGAAAAATTCGGCAAGGACGATATGAAGTTTGCGCTTGATTTGGCAAATAAAGAAAAAGTTGGCATTATCCCAGGTTCAGCCTTTGGACCAGGTGGCGAAGGCTACGTTCGTCTATCTTATGCTTCTTCAGATGAGAATTTGCATACTGCTTTATCAAGAATTAAGGATTATTTACAAAAAAATGGCAATTAAAAATGACTAAGGAATATAACGTTGCAATTTTAGGTGCTACCGGTGCTGTTGGCCGCAGAATGATTCAACAATTGGAGCAATCAACCATCCCTGTAAAAAGCTTGAAGCTGCTTGCTTCATATCGTTCAGCCGGAACTGTTTTGAAATTCAAAGGTCAAGACTTAACAGTTGAAGAAACCACGCCTGATTCTTTTGATGGCATCGACTTGGTTTTGTCATCAGCTGGTGGCTCAGTTTCTAAAAAGTTCTTGCCAGAAGCTGTAAAGCGCGGTGCAGTTTGTGTTGACAACACTAGTGCTTTCAGAATGGAACCAGACGTGCCTTTGGTTGTGCCAGAGGTTAATCCTGAAGCTTTGAAAAAGCACCATGGCATTATTGCCAACCCTAACTGTTCAACCATTCAAATGGTTATGGCCCTTGAACCAGTAAGAAGAAAGTTTGGTTTAAAGCAAATCATCGTTTCAACTTATCAAGCTGCTTCTGGTGCTGGTCAAGCTGCAATCGAAGAACTTAAAAAGGAAGCACAAGACTACTTGGATGGCAAAGACATGCAAGAAGATGCCAAGATTTTGCCAACAAAAGGCGATAAGAAACATTATCTATTAGCCTTTAACTTGCTTCCACAAATTGATGTCTTGGAAGACAGCGGCTATTCTCATGAAGAATGGAAGATGATCCACGAAACCAAGAAGATCATGCTGGATGACATGAACTCAGACAAGATTAAGGTAACGGCTACTTGCGTGCGGGTACCAGTACCAATTGCCCATGGTGAAAGTGTCTACTTCACTGTTGAAGATAAGGATGCAACAGCTCAAGACATTATGGATGTAATTGCAAAATTCCCAGGCGATGTCTTGCAAGATGACATTAAGCATCAAATTTACCCACAACCAGTAAACGCCGAAGGTTCACGCGATACTTTTGTCGGCCGAATTCGTCCTGATTATGAAAATCCAGGTGCCTTCAACATGTGGGTTGTAGCCGACAACTTGCTTAAGGGTGCCGCTTGGAACACGGTTGAAAACGCAGAGTATTTGGATAAGATGAATTTGATCTAGAAAGTTTGAAGAAAACTTGAAGGCTTTTTTACAAAATTAACAATAAAACCGGTTTTATTACTGATGTTACAAAATATTACATTCAAGACAAATAATTGAGTGATCATTATGAGATAGTTCTGAAACACTCTCCTTGTACTATAGAGACTGTCAAGAGATGACAGACAAGAATTTAATAACTCACTTATAAAGGAGAGGTTTTATTTTGAAACTTAAATCTATCGTAACTAAATCTATCGCTGCTGCTGTTTTTACAATCGCAGGAATCGCAGCCGTAAATACTTTTGACAATAATGACGCTCAAGCTGCTATCGTTCAAAATGACGCAGCTACTTACAAAGTAACTAAAGCTACTACTGTTTACAATTACTACGAAAATGGTGCTGCTACCAGTCAAGTTTTGGCAGCTAACACTAATTGAAAAGTTATTCAAACAGCTTATGACTTTCAATGCAATAAGTGGTACGACCTTGGAGATAACCAATGGGTTAAGGTCCCAACTGCTTCTGTAATGACTTCAAGCACTTCAACTGCCAATTACGCTTCATACGCTAAGACGAGCTCAACCAGCAGCGCCGCTAGCTCAACGACTACTTCATCTACAAGCACATATACTTCAACAGCAACTGGTTCTGAAGCAAGTGCCAAAGCTTGGATTGCTAATAAAGAATCTGGCGGTTCATACACAGCCAAGAATGGTCAATATATCGGTAAATATCAATTATCAGCCTCACTTTTAGGCGGCAACTATTCTGCATCAAACCAAGAAAAGGTTGCTGATAACTATGTTAATAGTCGTTACGGTTCTTGGACTGCTGCTAAGAAGTTCTGGGAAGCTAATGGCTGGTATTAATTAAAATAGATCATAAAAATTGCTTTACACGAAATGTGTAAAGCTTTTTTTGTGGTAAGATTAAAACGCTGATAAAAAGTAGAATGAGGAGACAAATGAAGAAAAATATCTATGCAATTTGTGTTGGCTTGCCCATCACATTGATTTTTGCAATTTCAGTAGCTGCTCACGCGGCTTGGATTAGTTCTTTTGATCATTTTTTCCAGGGCGTAGTTAGATCAATTCCGAATTTGCAAGGCTTGATGCTGAAGATTACTTTTTTGGCATCACCAAAGATGGATTTAGTTTGGATGCTGTTGATCGCTGTTATTTTGTGGCTGAAAAAAAGACGTCCGCTCTCGTTAAACATTGTTGTTACACTGATCAGTGCCGATGCATTGGGTTGGGTAATTAAACATGTAATTAGCCGGGCTCGTCCGATTCAGCACTTGGCTCAAGACGATGGCTACAGTTTCCCAAGTGGTCACGTTTTAGGAATGTCAATCATCTTGATGTGGCTGATGATGGTGCTTTTGCCACAAGTGATGGAAAACAGAACTGCTAAATTCTGGCTTAGCGTTCTAATGATTGTCTGGTTGGTAATTGTTATGTATTCCAGAGTTTACGTTTATGCCCATTATCCATCTGATGTCTGCGGATCAGTTGCCATTGCCTTGATGTGGGTTGGCGTGGTCCAATTGATTATGACAAAAATTGATGAACGATTAGAAAAATAGAATGGAACTGCTGATAATTTATCAGCAGTTTTTTTATTTAAAGCTAGCTATCATGCCAATGTGAGCGCTATTATATAAATGAGACTATTTTACAAGTGAGGAAGTAAAGAATATGAAAAAAGTTTTAGCGATAAATTCAGGCAGTTCATCTTTTAAATACAAATTATTTTCTTTCCCGAGCGAAGAAGTAATAGCGCAAGGACAGGCCGAACGGGTAGGGATGGAAAATTCTGTTTTCAAAATCAAACTTAATGGCAGAGAGTTTATCAAAAACATGGCCATTCCTAACCAAGAAGCTGCGGTTAGTTTGTTGATTAACACTCTTAAAAAGTATCATGTTGTTGAAAGTTTGCGTGAGATTGCGGGCGTTGGCCACCGCGTTGTAAATGGCGGTGAAGTCTTTTCTCAATCGGTCATTATGGACGACGATAATTTGGACAAGCTGTTTAAGTTAGGCGAGCTGGCACCTCTGCATAATATTCCTGAGGCACAGGGCATCAGAGCATTTAAGAAAATCATTCCAAACGTGCCGCAAGTAGCGGTTTTTGACACTTCATATCACCAAACGCTTGATAAGATTCATTATCTCTATTCCATCCCTTACAAATACTACAAAGAATTTGGCATTAGAAAATATGGTGCGCACGGGACTTCCGTTCGTTATGTCGCTCCGCGGGCTGCCAAAATGATGCACAAGAATATCAACATTGCTCGGCTTATTGTTTGCCATTTAGGATCTGGTGCTTCAGTAACAGCAGTCAAAAACGGTCGCTCCTTTGACACCTCGATGGGCTTTAGCCCCGTAGCCGGCGTTACGATGGGAACCAGAAGCGGTGACGTTGATCCTTCTGCCTTACAGTTTTTAATGCATAAAACGGATATGTCCATCGATGAAGTAATTGAAATGCTAAATCATGATTCAGGCGTGCTGGGCATTTCTGATGTTTCTTCGGACATGCGTGATTTAATTGAAAGCAAAGAAAAACGGGCAAAACTTGCGCGGCGCATTTTTATTAATCGCGTGGTGCGCTACGTTGGTGCATATGCTGCCGAAATGAATGGGGTAGATGGCATTATTTTCACAGCTGGAATTGGTGAACATGATCCTGGAATTAGAGCCGGCATTATGAGCTCATTGAGATATTTGGGCTTGGATCCAGACTTCAGAGCCAACCGGACAAATGGCGAAAAATTCATTTCAAAGCCTGGCTCCAAGGTAAAGGCGTTGATCGTGCCAACCAATGAAGAATTGGTGATTGCCAGGGATGTAGTTGATTTGGTGAGCGGCAACTAGTAAAAAATTTAAAGCAATGGTAATCTTCGTAAGTGCTTTTTAAAAGAAACCTAGTGCAACATTTGATACAATAGGAGTAAGTAATAAAAGAGAATTTATGTTAATAGGAGATAAAATTTTATGAAAAACAAGTTTGGTATTACAGCAGCTGCTATTTTAGTAGCTTTGTCTTTGTCTGCATGTTCTAGCAACAACAGCAACCAAAGTAGTTCTTCAAGCTCTAAAGCTACTAGTTCAAAAGTAGAAAAGAAAACTTCTAGTCAAAGTAGTTCATCAGGCACTTCACAATCAAGCAAGCCATCATCTCAATCACCAAAGGAAAGCCGTATTAGCAAGTTAACTTCTGATTTGCGCAAGGTATTTCCAAATATGGCATTGCCAACCAATGATGGTTTGGGTCAAGGCTCAAGCAAGTTGAACGTTCGCTACAACAAATCTGGCAATACTAACATTATTTACTACAGTGTTGGTAATTCTGCAGCTGATTTTAATGCAGCTAGCGTAAAGAATGAGAAGCCATATGCAGTATTGACTGAAGTTACTAACGCTTCAAGCTCTGAAGCTTCTGACTTGATCAATTACATTCCGGCACAATCTGGTTTGCCAACTAAGAAGCTGGATTCAAGCACGACTGCTACTATTCAAGGTGCTGCTGGTCAAAGATACTTGCAATGGAACAGCGATAATTACTCATTCGTAATCCAAGCAAGCAGTCAATTGAAGGAGGACCCAACCGATCGTGGTAAGAAAGTATTAGCTTTGTACAAGCAATACGGTTTGCCAAAGACCTCTAATAAGGGTAGTTTGTATGTGACTGTTGGTGACAGCGTTGGTTCATTGAATACCGTGATTGCATGGCAAGATGGCAGCAATGTTTACCAAATCCAGGCTCACGACACTGAGACTGCATTCAAGATGCTTGCTTCATTGAAGTAAAACGAAAAATCGCATAATATTAAAGCTCCCGGTTCAATTTGAACTGGGAGTTTTTCTGTGATATGAATAGAAAAATGGACAAATTAATATTTCGAGGAAAATAATGAATAATACTGAAAAATTCACCGGTAAAGGTCAAATCTATGCTAAGGCCCGGCCAAAATATGCTCCAGAGTTATTTTCTTATTTAAAAGAAAAGTTGGCCTTAACATCCGCTACAACTATTGCGGATATTGGTTCAGGCACTGGAATTTTTACTGAACAGTTGCTGGACCAAGGCTATCACGTTTATGCAGTGGAACCCAATCAAGATATGCGCCGACAAGCCGAAAAAAATTTAGGCAAAAGAACAAACTTTGTTTCGATTGCTGGGGATGCCGAAAACACGACTTTGCCTGCAAACAGTGTTGATTATGTCACGGCAGCACAGGCTTTTCACTGGTTTGACCAGGCAAGATTCAGGCAGGAATGTCAGCGCATCTTAAAAGCTGATGGCAAAGTAATCATCGTGTATAATTCAAGAATTGCTGATGCCATTTGCAATCAAAAATTGGCAGCTTTGCTTAAACAGTATTGTCCTAATTTTCACGGCTTTTCAAACGGAATTGCGGCTGTTGACTGTCGACAATTCTTTACCGGTAATTGCGATACCTTTCAAACAGAAAATGATCAAGAATACAGTCGGCAAGGCTTTGTTAATCGGACTTTGTCATCGTCATATTCCTTAAAAGCAGGGGATAAAAACTACGAGCAATTTGTTGCTGCAGTTGGCAAATTATTCGATCAGTTGGCTCAGGATGGTAAATTGCTTGTGCCGATGAAGACTGAGGCCTATATTGGAAAAGTAAGTTAGTTGATGGATTGGCGCGGTGAAACTTAATGATTGATAATCGTAATTTGCTAAATATTGTCGCTCGTGAGTTGCAAAAAATGCAGGATAAGGCCACGATTAAACTTTTGACTTATAAAAAGGATCGTGCAGGCTTCAGTATCATCGAAGATAGCTACCGCAAAGTCGTTTGGACAGATTTGAATGAGCATGAAGTTATAAAACGTCTGAAAAAATTGCAAAAAATCGAATTTCCACGCAGCAATAAATTATATCTTGAAAGAAAAAAGCAGGTTGAATAACTGATTCAATCTGCTTTCTTGTTTATCTCTTCGATTTACGATATCCTGCAGCTCTTGCGGCAGCTTCAGATTTGAAGTAAACGGCATTTGCTGAAGACATATGATAATTTTGACCACTGGCAACGTGGTAGATCTTGCTGCGCTTGTTGCCGATCACCCGATAACGTGCGGTGCTGACGCGGTGAGCAACATGCCGAATTACCCGTGTCGTTTTCTTCTTAGCAGTCTTTTTTGCTTTAGCAACAACCGTGGCACCTGAATTCTTTACGCGGCTTGTGCCATCTTTGTAATTCAAAACCACGCCAGGCTGCTCGTTAAAGATGAAGACATTGAAGTGAACGCTGTTGTCGCCGATTGACTGAGCTTCCATCTCAACTCCGTTAGCCAATAAATCATTGCCCTTATAAATAGGCGTTACGCGGTAACGAATGTAGTGATTGCCGGATTCACGGATGTAATCTGCCGCTTCGTTTTCGTACTTGAGCATGTCAGGATCGTTTAATTCACGGGTTCCCGTGATCAAATTGCGGGGATTATTGTTTTGACCAGTCAATTGATAGCCGATCAAGTGGCAGCGATTGTATAGCCAGCCGCCCTTGATGCGCTTATTGTGCCAGCCGGTTGGATCCCAGGTCAAGCCTTCGCGCTTGACGGTTGGCATCAGCTTTTTATTTAACAGGGCATTCACAGTTCGAGCCCGGTTAAGATAATCGAGGTTGCTGTATTTTTGCCAGGGACCGCGTTTTTCTGATTCCGTCTTTTTTGAAAACTGCGGCTTGTTATAATCAACCGTCACAATTTCCTTGCTATGAAACTTCAAACTAGCAAGCGAGCTGTCACTGTAGCTAGTTGCTTCGACTTTTTGACTCGCAGTTTCGCCGATTGTTGTTAAACTGATAGCAGCAATTAGTGAAAGAGCAAGATGCAACAACTTATGTTTTTTCATTCTTCTCTTCCTCCAAAAATTCATCCATACTTATTATAGTGATTTTATTCCTAGGGAAAGCATGAATTTTTGCTAACGGAAAACTAAATGAATAAAAAATTAAAGAAAATGAGCAAATTTGCTTGCTATTTTTCTAAAAACAAGCTATTATTAACACTGACACTTAAAGAAAAATTAAAAGCCAATAGATAAGAAGGGGATACCGATGACTATTATTTCAGATCAAGAAATCGCCGACTTTTCCGCCGATTTTAACAGCAATGATAAAAATCAAGTTGCCTCACGTGCCGCTCAACGTTCAGGACTTTTGGAAGCTTCATTTAATGACAGTGTTTCCAATCGTTTGAACCACGTTTTCTCAATTGAACTTGATACCGAAAACGTCACTGATCAAAAGCATTCCGGCCGCTGCTGGGAGTTTGCAACTTTAAACGTTCTCCGTCACTATTTTGGCAAGAAGAATAAGGTTAAGGATTTTACTTTCTCACAAGCTTATAATTTCTTCTGGGATAAAATTGAACGTGCCAATGCTTTCTATGATGCAATGATCCGTTTGGCAGACAAGCAACTTGATGACCGTGAAGTTCAATCTTGGCTTGGCTTTACCGGCGAAGATGGTGGTCTTTGGGGAATGGCAATCAATTTAGTTAAAAAGTATGGCGTCGTTCCCTCATATGCCATGCCAGAAAGCTTTAACTCCAATAACACCACGGGCTTGATTGATTCTTTGGCCCGCAAGGAAAGAAAAGATGCCTTGCTTTTGCGCAAGTTGGTCAAGGAAGGCAAGCAAGATCAATTAGAAAAAGCCAAGAAGCAATGCTTGAATGAAGTTTACCGCATGGTATCAGTTGCTTTGGGCGAACCACCAAAGAAATTCGATTTGGAATACCGCGATGATGACAAGAAGTACCATTTGGAAAAGGACTTGACTCCACGTCAATTTGTCCAAAAATACTTCAAAGATTTCCACTTTGATGATTACGTGTGCTTGTCAAATTGTCCAAACCACGAATTTAATAAGCTTTATCACATGCCACTTTATGATAACGTTGATGGCGGTGATCAAATTAAATTCTTGAATGTTCCAATTGAATACTTGGCTCAAGCAGCTGTTGCTCAACTTAAAGCAGGGGATGCCGTTATCTTTGGTAATGATGTTCTCAAGCAAATGGAACGCAAGACGGGCTATCTTGATACTGAACTTTACAAGACTGATGCATTGTTCAGTGTTGATACTCAAATGAGCAAGGCTGATCGTTTGGCAACTGGTGAAGGCTTTGCAACTCATGATATGACTTTGGTCGGTGTCGATGAAGACAAAGGTCAAATTCGCAAATGGAAAGTAGAAAACTCCTGGGGCGATAAATATGGCCACAAAGGGTTCTACGAAATGAGTCAAAAATGGTTTGAAGACTATGTTTACGATGTAGTTGTCAGAAAGGAATTTTTAACAAAAGAACAAGTAAAATTAGCTGAAGGCCCAGCTATCGACTTGAAGCCTTGGGATAATATCGGCTAAACTCAGATAAAACAATCAATCTATACCAATATTTTTAAAATACCTCAATCCTAAATACAGACAGTAAGTAAAAAAGGCTCTTTGTCAAACACCCTA
>NZ_DICZ01000003.1:0-40956 GCF_002417895.1 Lactobacillus sp. UBA5813 | reverse complement strand
TATTGATGGGTGGAAGGTCATTGTATTTAGTTAAAGCGTTGCGGTCGGCGTAGTAGAAGAAGTCTTCAAAGTCGGCACTCTTGATCAAGCCTTGCTGCATGATGCTGCTGATGCTGTCCTCGTCTTCTGGATATGGCGTAGGGAAGCCCAGGATACATTGCGTTGAAAGAAGTAGCCCGGATTGCCAGCTTGGTTAATTCGGTCGTTCTGACCAGCTTGCCTTCGCCGAACAAATGCAGCGGAGCATAGAAGCCAGAGTGGTAAATCGCCATTTCCATGAAGGAAAGCGAAATCTTTAAATCTTGGTAAGAAGGAGTAATCAAAATATACTTCTATTTCATTTCATGTTGCGGAAAATCGTCGCTGATTTCATGTGCGACCAAGCCTGTCTTGACGACAAATTTTTTCATTGGGCCGGTTATTGAATAAAATGCTATTGCTACCATGGTTTTCCTTAATTATTCCTATATTTCATCACTATTTTGGCATAATCGTTAGCACTTTCAAATATGTAACCCTATTCAAAAAAAATTTTTTACAATATAATAGTCTTAACTAGGAGGAACTATTAATGATTAGCTGGAACTTACTTGGAATCCTTATTTGGGTCATCATCATTTTATATTTGGTTTTCATTATTCAAAACATCAGGCAGCGCCGCATCAAGATGATTATTAAAGAGCATAAGCGCTTCAGCTGGCCGAACATCTTGCTGGACGCAGTTGAAATCATCATTTTCCTGGCCGCCGGTACCTGGATGCTCAGTGAGTGCTTGTTTGATAATCCGAATTTGGAAGACAAGAGCCGGATCACCAGCACGGTGAAGTATGAACCGCTGATTATGAGTACGGGCGGAACCAGAAATTCCAGCTATGTTACGATTAATTCGGCTAAGAAAAAAGTTGGTTCGCAAACTTATACTTTTTATCGGTCAGGCACGAAGACGACGGTCTCAAGCGACTTCGCCTCCGTCTCTTACGGCAAGCAGCCAGCCAGCGTTAGCTCGGAGCGAATTCCATATGTGAAGAAGGAATTGTCTGAGATGGACAAAAAGTATCAGCGTGCTTACGTTGCCATCTACACGGCCCGTTACAAGAAAAACTGGCAGAACGGAATTGGCCTCCATGCCGGCAGGATTGCTACGCAATATTATTTGGTCAGAATTCCGGATGCGAGTTTTATCAAGCAAAAATAAATTAGCACAAAAAAGCGAGGATTATTCCTCGCTTTTTTTGATTTGAACCAATAAATTTCCTTCAACAAAGCCTAGAATCAGGCTCGCTGTTAAGAAGTCCATCACGTTGCCGGATGAATATGCAGCCGCCAGCATGAAGACAATGGCAGCTAATAATGAAGAAATCAGGTAGCTGCGCACGCGCTTATCCGTCAGCCATTTGAAGGCGCCATAGAGCAGGATAACGACGTATGGTCCCACAAACAGCAGCATGCCGGCCCAACCTAGTGAATAAACTTGGGAGATGAAGTCCTGCTCCAGGTTGAAGATGTTGTTTTGCCGCATGTAGGAGATGCCGAAGACTTTGTCTAGCCGGTTGTTGTTGGTTTTAACAACCTGGTTGAGCATCATCTGTTCCAGGTGTCGGTTCTGCATCCGCAATTCGCCGTTTTCGCGCATAATGCCGAGCCAGAATTCCGGATCATATTGATAAGGATAGCTCTTGAAGACGAACTTTTTGTTTAGGGCATAGGCTTTGTAATTCTTTTTGATGAAACTACGCAGGAAGGCCTCGCGTTTGGCACCGGTTGGGTATTTTGCCAAGCCCGCCTTTAATTCGGCCTTTTCTTGAGTTAAATCATGGTCGGACTGCTGCGCTAATTGGATTTCATAATTGTAGCGCTGGATCGCTGGGCCAAAGGGCAGAATGACCAGGGAGGCGATTTCGATCAGAATCGCGGTGATCAAAGCCTTGCCGCTGGACTTGATATTTTTAAAAGCATAGCGGTGAAGCAGATAAAGCAGAATTCCAATGCCGATTCCGCCTAAAAGCCCGATGGCTGCGACCTTGGCCCCGAGTTCGATCATGGCCAAGGCTTGGACACTGGTCAAGCCCGCCGTTTTCCAATTGAAATTGCTGAAAAGGTAGTAGAGCATCAGCGGCAGAAGCATGAACAAGACTGCGGCAACCATGTTGGTGAAGTTGAAGAAACCCTTTGAGGCCATGTGGGAGTAGCCGATGTTGGGGTTGACGAACCATTCAAAAATGTTGGCGGAGATGAAGCCCGTCTCATATGACCGCAGCGAGATTACGAACAGGTTGCTGATCACGATCGTGCCGGAAAAAAGCCCGGACAGCCATTCAATGACCAGGCACAGGTCGTGCTTGTCGAATTCAACCTGCCGCGTGAAGTAAATGATCATTAGCGGCAAGATCATTCTGATTAAATAGAAGATTTCGCCGAACATGGAGTAGCCGTAGTCATTTGGGTTGACGCTGGTAAAAGTGCGCACGTGCCACAGATGCAGCACGGAATAGATAACCAGCAGCACCAGGTAGGCAATCAGCCATTTATCGCGGCCCAATTTTTGCCAGTTTTGCTTTTGACTGAAAAACATGCAGAAGATGGCGAAAACGGCCAGGATTCTGATGATCGTCGGCAAGGTGAAGGGCAGAAGGTCGGCCAGCTTGCCGTGGTAGAACCAGTACAGATCCAAAAACGGCTGGATCAGGATGAAGTAGAAGATAATTTTTTTCGTTTTTTCTTTCATTAATGAACTCCTCGTAAAAATACTAGGCCCATTTTAGGCAAAAAAAGAGCAGGGATGCAAGCCCCCTGTCACTGTTTTTGCTAATAATTATTTTTTGTCCTTTGAAGCAGGCTTCTTAGTATCCTTCTTGGCTACTTTTTCAACCTTGACTTCATTAATTGAAGCAGTCTTGCTGTTCTTAACAGCACGAGCAGCTTTTAAGTTCTTAAAGTTAACGACGATCTTATTGTTCAAGTCGCTGATTGCAGCTTCATCAATGGGATCATAAGAAGTGATAGCTAAAAGAGCGGAATTTTCGTAAATCTTTTCAACCTTACCTTGGAAAGGCTTCTTAAGTTCTTCTTCGGACTTGCCAGCAACGATAGCTCCAACCTTCACATCGGCTTTTTTCATTTAAGAGACTTCCTTCCTATACATATTCTTACATAAGAATAATATTCTTCTTTTTTACAATAGTAGAATGTTATTATAAAAAGACAAAGTTTACAAGGAAAAGAAACAAATGAAAAAAATTATTTTAATCGCGGGTCCGTCCGGCGCGGGCAAGACCACGATTTCCAACTATCTGAAGCGAAAATTTGGCATTCCTCGCGTTGTCACCCATACCACCCGGCCCAAGCGTCCAGGCGAAGAAAATAAGGTGGATTATTACTTTGAAGATGATGCCAGCTTTGCCCAGTTGCACTTTTTTGAACATGTAAAATATGGCAAATATCAGTATGGCTCAAGCAAGGAAGCATTGCACAAAGCTTGGCAGAGCAATGATTTGGTGTCTTTAATCGTTGAAATAAATGGCGTCAAGTCTTATGTTACGCAGCTGAAAAATCAGGTTTATTTCTTATATGTTACAACCTCGTCAAAAGATGAGTTGAAAGAGCGACTCATTCGGCGCGGCGACAGCCTTGAGAGCGTTAAAGAGCGCTTGAGCGGCGAAGAGTTGAATGAATTGCCGGATGATTTAAAACCATATGCCCACATTTTAATAAACGATACTTGGGCCAAAACAGCAGAGCAGCTCGATGGCTTAATAGCAAGCTTTATGCATTCTTAGTTACAAAACATTACACAAAATAAAAGCATTTAAATTTTTTCTTAACGCGTTGGTATTTTTTTTGACATATTCATGTAACATTCACCATGTAGTATATAAACCGTCAAGGAATTAAGATCTAAAAAGATCAAATTTATCAATTCGTTAAGGAGAGAATTAATTTTGAAACGTAGTTTAGTAAAGTTCGCAGCAGTTGTATCAGTATTTTTCGCGGGTACCTCATTCATCAATGTCCCATCAGTTAGCCACGCTCAAGAAGTTCAAGCCGCTACTGTTACCCAAGAGCGTAAGGCAGTTGTTTCTCTTGCTAAGAAGCAAGTCGGCAAAGCTTACGTTTACGGTGCAACCGGTCCTTACAGCTTTGACTGCTCAGGTTTGGCATTATACGTTTACAAGAATGCTGTTAATGTAACTTTACCAAGAACTACTTACGGTCAAATAACCAAGGGTACTCGCGTATCTTTGAGCAACCTTGAATCAGGCGACTTGTTATTCTGGGGCTCAGCTTCAGCACCTTACCACGTAGGTATTTACATCGGTAACGGTCAATATATTCACGCAGCAGCTCCAGGTCAAGGCGTTATCAAGGCTACCTTGAGTTCATACTTCTACCCATCAGCTGCAAAGCGTGTTTTGAAATAATAATGTTAAAAATTAATTATCTCATCATGTAAAAAAGAACCTTGAAGCAATAGGCTTCAGGGCTCTTTTTTTTACGCTCCGGTATCACTTTTGTAACATTTTTGTAACACTTTTCGAGTATGATAGACATTGTAATCATTTAAGAATAGTTAAAGTTTATAAAATTTTTATTATATCTTTTACGTATTGAATGAACCACATACAGAGGATAAAAAGGGAGACTTAATGTTGAAAGTTAATCATACTTTAGTAAAGGCTACCGCAACTGTTGCTTTAACTATTTGCGGCCTTGGTGCAATCAACGCTGTTAAAACAAATTTCCATGTACAAGCTGCAACTTTAATGGAACAAGTTAAGATCAAGTATGTTCCAGGCTATGGCATCAACATCTGGACTAGTTATGATAACGGTCACTTCACTGGCAAGAGAGCTCAAGATGGTTCTACTTGGAACTTGATGGCTTCTGCTATTGATAGCAAGGGCAACAAGTGGTACGAAATTGGTCAAGGTCAATGGATTTTGGCTAAGTACACTGTTAAAGCAAGCAGTGCTTCATCAACTAAGACCACTGCCGTAACTGCCAATAAGAAGACTACTAAGAAGTCATTTCAAGCTACTGGCAATGCCGCAGCTGTTGTTGCTTTGGCCAAGTCTGAAGCAGGCAAGAGCTACGTTTGGGGCGCAACTGGTTCTAACAGCTTTGACTGTTCTGGTTTAACCCAATACGTTTATGAACAAGCAGCAGGCATCAACATTACCCGTACTACCTACACTCAAGTTAACCAAGGCAAGGCCGTTTCATTGAGCAACCTTGAACCAGGCGACTTGTTATTCTGGGGCTCAGCTTCAGCACCTTACCACGTAGGTATTTACTTAGGCAATGGTCAATACATCCATGCCGCTACTCCTTCACAAGGGGTTGTTATTCAAACATTAAGTCCATACTTCTACCCATCAACCGCTAGACGTATCCTTAACTAATCAACAGAAATATAAAGGAAAAGAGCTTGAGACAATTTCTCTAGTTCTTTTTTTGCATTTGAAATAAAAGGCCGAAGTAGCTACAATTGGTATTGTATCCATATATAAGATGGCAGTGATGCCATTTTTCGCTACCAAAGGGGACAAAAATGAAGCATAGATTATTGAAGCTGGGAGCAGCAACAGCAATTTCTGTTACTGGTCTTGGGACATTTTCCTCATTGAAACCGGTCGCTGCTTCTACTTTCAACACAGCGATTAAGCGGGTCAAGATCTCTTATTTGCCAGGTAAAGGCGTTAAGATCTGGACTTCCTACAATTCAGGCCTCTTCTTAGGCTACCAAGCTAAGGACGGTACTGAATGGAATGTTGTTAAGACTGCCGTTGATAAGAAGGGCAATCTTTGGTACATGGTGGGCGATGACGAATGGATCCAGGCTCGTTACACAGTCGACGTGGATTCTAGTTCCAGCACCACTACGACCAGCAAGAAGACGACGAAAAAGAGCAGCAAGAAGGCCGCTTCTGTTAAGAAGGCAGCGGCGATTGTTTCTAAGACTGCAAAGAAGACTAGCAAAAAGACTAAGACTACAAAAACTGCAAAAGCCAGCAGCCAGGTACCAACCAGCGCTGCTTCGACAATTGTCAGTTTGGCTAATCAAGAAGTTGGCAAGGCTTATGTTTGGGGCGGAGTTGGTCCTGACAGCTTTGACTGTTCCGGCCTTGTCCAATATGTTTATGCGAAAGCTGGCGTGAACTTGCCGAGAACGACTTATGATCAGGTCAAAGTGGGAACAACGGTTTCAATGAGCAATTTGCAGGCCGGCGACTTGATCTTCTGGGGTTCAACAACAGCTCCATACCACGTCGCTATTTATATTGGCAATAACCAATACGTTGATGCGGCTACGCCAGATCAAGGGGTAGTGCTGCAGACGCTTAGTTCATACTATTACCCATCGATTGCTAAGCGGGTATTGTAGAGATAAAAATAAATCCACAGGTATTAGCTTGTGGATTTATTTTTTTTGCGTTTATTTTTTCTTGCTTGTAGCTTTCTTCGTCTTTTTAGTCACCTTTTTACTGGTTTTCTTCGTGGACTTCTTTGAAGTCGTCTTCAGCGTGCTCTTTTCTCTGAACAATCTGAAGCTGTAAGTGTAAATGCTGCTGATTTGTACTTTGTACTTATGTGTGTTGACGATCTTCATGGACGCACTCGGCTTGAAGGTAATTGCGGCGCTGTAGCCGTCACCATAGTAGTCGGTTCCATAGTTGCGGACGCTTGTAGCTTTGTACTTTTTGCCGGTGGTCAAATCAGTGATGTAGACTTTTGGCGTGCGGTAAATTCGCTTGTTGGCGAAATATGCACTCCATGGGGTGTCGCTTGTTAATAACTCGTACGGAAAGACGGTGCTGCTTGGATAAGTCACCGTGTTTTTCACAGGTGTGCGTAAAATGTCATCGGCAAAAACGCCGTTTTCCACAGAGTAGAATTTGCCGTTGCTCTTGCCGTAGGCGGCGCCGATGCCCATCCGAGTTGCGCGAGCCGATAATAAAAGGGCCCGGTGACCGGTGTTGCCGCTGCCGGCGAGGTTGTTGGCATCTTGAAGCAGGTCGGTGACGATTTCACCGGCGGTAGCGCCAGTGCTGCTTTCCAGGAAGTTGATGTTGCCTAGTGTAGCTGACTCGGCAATCGACCAGTCTTTAGTGGAAATATAGCTGGGACGCTTATAGCCAATGAGGCCGTGAGCTCGCAGCGAAGTTTGGGCATTGATGGCAGCCAGGGATGCGGCTCCGATTTGCGCGTCGGTGTTGTCCTTGGTGTTGTTGGACTCGCTTGGCAGACCGAAAAGCGAGCGGTAGTAGTTGACGTAGGCCATGGACGTGGTGATGTATTGTGGATAAAGCGTCCCGGCGTTGAATGGTTCAGCGAAGTTTGGGCTGATTGTGTATAAGTTAGTCTGCGTATAGTTGGTGGTGTCCAGCTGATGGTAGGCAGCTTGGAAAGCTTTGACTTTTTTAGCTTCTGACGAACTGTAATTTGCTGCTTGGACTTCGGTAGGAGCGCTAATAATAGCGACACCGGAAGAAGCAAGGAGCACACTGGCAGTTAGAGTAAGAAAGAAACGTCTGATTTTCATGTGAGGCCTCTTGTATAGTAAGAATCTATCAAGTTATTTGTTACCTTTATTATAGCAAAAAAGATTATGTATACGAGATAGCTGAATTTGAAAATATAGATTGAAGCTTTGATAGTAAATAAATATGTATTTTGATATATTTTTTGTTATAATCTAACTAACAAAGATAACTTGTGAAGGATTATAGCTGAGTTCCCGAATGGGAGTAAGGTATTAGGCCGAGAATTCTCATGCTCCTGGGGTTATCTTTATTTTTTTGCTTTCTTTTTAAGTTCTTTCTTTATATAGATAATAATTGAGGAATGTTTAATTATTTCATTTGCAATAAAATCAACAGTTTTAATAGTATAACCGTATCTTTTAGCGATTTTGTAAAAACAGCAATATTTTGAATTATGCTTTAATCCATAAAATTTGGCAAAAAGCTGAAAGTCGTACGAGTTAAAGATATCTTTAACCTTGTTTCCATCTTTAATCTTTATTAGTTTTACGTTTTGTGTTTTTAACCGTTTGTTAACAAGACTAATAATTTTGTTTGTGGAATAAATATAAATAGAGTTTGAATCTTTTACATCGTGTACTATAGCGATTTTTGTATCAGAATTATTATCAACTTTAACTTTTAAATCTGCATCTTTTTCTTTTTTAGTTAATAGCAGTCGAGTTTCAACTGGAATAGAGAAGGATGTATTTTCTGTTTTTATATCTCCTTGAAGTTCATTTCGCTCACGAATTAATCTTTCTGCAGTTTCCTTTGAATACTTGGCTCTAACGTTATTGTCAGATAGATGATCTACATTAATATTAATTGTAAGGAAGCTAGAAGAAACTCTTTTTGTAATATCTACATTATGGAATTCCTTCAATTTCTCAGCATAATTAATAACACATGCTTGAAATAACGGAGCATAAATTTCTTCATAGTCTTCAGTGATAAAATGTGTGCTTGTATTTCTCAATTCAATAATTCTTTCAAGATTTAAACGCAATGGATCATGCTTGTTAGTAAATACTTTTCTAACACAACTTTCTAAAGAAATAGTTCTATCAGGTTTATCAGAAAAATAAATGCTTTTAGCTCCGTCTCTTTTAATCAAATAAGCTTTGAGCATAAGTTCCCACGCATTACAAATAAAGAAAGCAAAGCCTTCGGCTCGATACTTAATTGTAGGTTTATTGTAAATTTCAAGTCCTAAAATAAAAGCTTCAGTACTTTTATTAATTAATCGCTCAGTGGTTGTGGTCATAAAAAATCCTCATTACTAGAACATACATTTCTATAAGATTATATCAAAAATAAAATAAATAAAGGACAGGAATTGTTAAAACCCCTGTCCTTTATTATTCATTAAATATTTAAACTAAAAATTCCTTAAAGCGATTCTGATCCGCTGGAGCGATATTCGCCGTTACATACACACCATCGTCGCGATAATCTTCATCTTGCACCTGCGCATGCTCATGCAAATACGCAAGAAGCTTGCCATCTGCGAGCGGCAGTTTTAAATTAAATTTATCGTAATTGCTGAAGACGCGCTTGACGATTAGATTTGCCAATAATTTGATTGAGCGTTCATCAATTGCGGAATAAAGAATGTCATCGCCTTCGATTTGCGGATAATTGCGGTCCGTCTTATCAGCTTTGTTGTAGGCAGTGATGGTTGGAATATCTTTAACACCTATTTCCCCTAAAACTTGTTGCGTTGTTCGCACCATTTGAATCATGTTCGGGTCGGATGCATCAACCACGTTGACCAACAGGTCGGCGTCTTTAGCTTCTTGCAAGGTTGCCTTGAACGATTCGACTAAGTTATGCGGCAATTTCGAAATAAAGCCAACCGTGTCCGACAGAATAAAACTGAAATTATCCTTCATGTCGATCCGGCGCACGCTGGTGTCAAGCGTCGCAAAGAGCATGTTCTTTACGAAAACCTGCTTGTTGGCACCTTCGTCGCTGAACGCCTTCAGCAGTCCGTTCATCGTGGTGGATTTGCCGGCGTTGGTGTAGCCGACTAAGGCTACCTTAGGGATGCGGCTCTGGTTGCGGCGCGCAGCCTTAATCTCTTCTTGACTAGCGACCGCCTTTAGTTCCTTCTTGATTGCGGAAATTTGTTGGCCGATTGTCCGGCGATTCATTTCGAGTTTTGATTCACCGGCACCACGGTTGGCGAAGCCACCGCCACGCTGCTGATCAAGGTTGTTCTCTGAAGGGTGCAAGCGCGGCAATTCATATTGCAAGCGTGCGAGTTGCACCTGCAATTTAGCTTGCTTGGTGCGGGCACGGTTTGAGAAAATCTCAAGAATAAGTTCTGTCCGGTCGACTACGCGCAGCTTCGTGAGCTTCTCCAGATTCCGGATCTGGACGGGCGTGAGCTCGTCGTTTAAGACCAGCACTTTGGCTTTCAAGCCGTGTGCCATTGCCTTAATCTCATTGATCTTGCCGAGACCGAAGTAAGTTCCGGCCACGATGTTCTCTGCGTTTTGTCTTGCTTGCCCCACGACTTCCATGTTGTTGGCTTCCGTTAGGTTGGCCAATTCCGTCATGTAATACTCGAAGTTAGGGTCATTGAGGTTTACCCCAGCGATAAATGCTTTTGTCTTTTTGGGTTGATTATCAATCATTTAGTCACCCTCCTTTTTTATCTAAATTGTAATTATATTCTATTACATAGGCTATATAATAAGAAGAGAAAGACTTCTTTTTTATTAAAAATCCTGTGAAAAGGCTTTAATAGCTAGTCAATTGACAGGGATGGTTATATAATTAAGAAAATTGAAAAATAAAGTTTTATAAAAGGGATAATAGAATAAATATGGCAGAAGAGAAAAAACTAGAAGATATCCAACAACAGCATAAGCATCATTACCACCATCACAGACACCACCATCGTAAGTTCTGGCGTGTGTTCTGGATCGTGATTGGCCTTGTGGTCGTTGTTGGACTTTTTGTTGCCGGAATGGCATACAAGAATGTTCGTGACGCGACTAACAACATGTATACGCCGGTCGATAAGAACACGGCAAGCAACAAGGGTAGAACTTTGGACAACCTGCTTGCCAAGAAGCAGCCAATTAATATCTTGCTCTTAGGTACTGATACCGGTGCGATGGGACGTAAGTGGAAAGGTCGGACCGATACCATTATGATGATGGCCATTAATCCTAAGACTGAATCAACCACGATTATGAGTATTCCGCGTGACTCCAACGCGATCTTCCCTGATTACCCACAATATGGCGTAACCAAGATCAACTCCGCTTACACGCTTGGCGGCGTTAGCGAAACTATCAAGACGCTAGACAAATACTACAGCGTGCCAATTGATGGCTATATCATGATTAACATGGGTGGCTTGGTGAAGGCCATTGATCAAATTGGCGGTATTGATGTTACTTCACCACTGACCTTTAACAATATGGGCTACTCCTTCGTTAAAGGTAAGACCTACCATATGAATGGTAAGAAGGCATTAGCCTTCTGTCAGTTGCGTCATGGAGACCCTAACCAAGACTATGGTCGTCAGCAACGTGACCGTTTGGTAGTGATGGCCCTTCTTAAAAAGTCAATTTCGCCTTCAACTTTGCTTAATACGAAGTTCTTGAATTCAATCTCAAGTGAAATGCAAACTGACTTGACCATGAACCAAATGTACAAGATCGGGATGGATTACCGCAAGGCCACCGATAATTTGGCTCAAGATCACGCACAGGGTACAAGTAAAATGACTAATAATCCGAAATTTGGTCAAATGGAAATCGAGGTTATCAGTCAAGCTGAACGTCAACGGGTATCTAACAAGTTGAGAAAGGCACTTGGCTTGTCAACCGTAACTGTTAAGAAGAACAGCGCAAGCTATGTAATGAGAACTAATTAAGGATTAGATGGATGGACAATCAAAACAAAAATACAGATTCACAAACAATTGATTTAACGCATTTGCTTCAAATTTGCCGCAAGCATATTTGGGCTTTGATTCTATGGAGCGTTTGTTTAGCCTTCTTAGGCTGGGCTGTTTCTAGCTTTATTATTTCACCTAAGTATTCTGCTAGTGCACAACTGCTGGTTAACCAAAAGGCCGATAAGAACGATCCAAACGCGGCTTATACAACGCAACAGGCCAACATGCAATTGGTTACTACCTATAAGGATATTGCCACTAGTCATGTTGTCTTGACTGATGCGTCAGAACGCTTAGCTAATCCAGTCAAGGTTGTTAAAAAAGCGCAACCAGCTAAATATAAAATAAAAGCAGATGGCACAAGAGTCTTAGTTAAGAAGGCCCAGCCAGCTGTCATTGAAAGATCAGGCAAGTCTTACAGCATTTCAGCTGGTGAATTGGCCGGCAGTATTTCTGTAAAAACCCAACAACAATCACAGGTCTTTGCTATTAATGCAACCGCTAATACGCCTGAAAAGGCAAAGGTAGAAGCTAACGCGGTAGCTGAGGCTTTCAAGGCACAAATTCCTAAGATTATGAACGTCAATAATGTTACGATTGTTGCCCCAGCCACTAATGGTAAACAAACTTCACCTAACGTTAAACTCTTTACCTTAGCTGGCTTTATCATTGGTTTAGTTCTAAGCTTTGCCGTTGTCTTAATCAAGGAAATGTCTAATACCACTGTTCGAGATGACGATTACTTAACCGAAACATTAGGTTTAACTAACCTAGGTCAAGTTGCTCACTTCCACGTTGCTTCATCATTCAAGATTAACAGCGGCAGAAAGAGCAATAAAAGACGTCGGGTTTAATGAAAGGAAACGCAAATGGCTTTATTTAGAAAAAAACGTGGTACTAATGAGACCATGAAAAAAGGTGCTAAATTGATCACTGTCGCGGATCCTAAGAGTCCGGTGTCAGAACAATTTAGAACCGTTAGAACTAACATCAACTTCATGGCGGTTGACCATGATATTAAGACAATGGCTTTTACTTCAGCTAACATCAGTGAAGGTAAGTCAACGGTATCTGTTAATGTGGCTGTTACTTATGCCCAAGCTGGACGAAAAACCTTGTTAATTGATGGGGACCTTCGTCGTCCAACCTTGCACTCAACTTTTAATAAGAGCAATCAACGTGGTTTGACTTCAGTTTTGACTTCTGATGCCAAAGAGATTGATCTTGATGATATGATTCAAGACAGCGGCGTTGATAACTTGTCAATTCTTACCTCAGGTCCGATTCCACCTAACCCAGCTGAATTAATTGGGTCCAAGCGGATGCAAACCTTTATCGAATTGGTTCGTGATCACTATGATGTTGTCATCATCGACTTGCCGCCAGTACTGGAAGTTTCTGATACCCAAGAACTTGCTAGTCACCTTGATGGCGTTGTCTTGGTTGTTCGCCAAGGTGTCACTCAAAAAGCAGCTATTAAACGTTCTGTTGAAATGCTTAAGTTTGCTAAGGTACGTATTTTAGGCTATGTGATGAATGATATTTCTTCGTCCAACGCTGGTTATGGCTATGGTTATGGCTACGGATATGGCTATGGTTACGGTGAAGAAAAAAAGAAGAGTTTCTGGCATAAGTTCAGATCATAATGACTTTAGTTGATATTCACTGTCACATCTTGCCAGGAATTGATGATGGTTCCAAAGATTGGAAGACCTCATTGAAGTTGGCAAGGGATGCAGTTAAAGATGGCGTTACCCACGCGGTATGTACGCCACATACCTTAAATGGTAGATATTTAAATCACAAAGAAGATGTCATTAAGTTAACTGACGAATATCAGGAGCGACTTAAGGAAGCGGGAATTCCATTAACGGTCTTTCCGGGGCAAGAGGTTAGAATTTCGGGTGATTTACCCCAAGCTCTAGAAGATGATGACATCCTCTTCTTAGATGAAGATGGCAGATACATGTTATTGGAATTTCCAAGTGATGATGTTCCGGCTTATTCGCAAGATATGATCTTCAAGGTGATGCAAAGAGGGATTATGCCGATTATTGTTCACCCGGAAAGAAATAATCGGATCTTGAAGAAACCGACGATCTTGCAGGACTTGATTGAACAGGGATGCTTGGTACAAATAACTGCAAGTTCTTATGTTGGAACCTTTGGTAAAGATATAGAGGAAATGAGCCGAAAATTCATTGAAGCAGGACAATGTGCTTGTTTTGCTTCGGATGCACACGATTTGCCAAAGAGACAATATGAATATAGCGAAGCACTGGAAAAATTGAGCAACGAATTTGGGAGTGAAAGAGCTCAAGAATTTCGTGATAACGCGCAAGCCATTGTCAATGGCGATGACGTGCAGCTCGACTGGCGACCATTGAAGAAAAAGAGAAAGTTTTGGTTATTTTAGGATAAGGAATAGCGAGACTTTAGGAAAATGTTGATGATGGAGAGAGTAAAATTAGATCAAAATAAAGTAAAGGGACGTTTCATCTATCATTTTTTTAAACGCTGTCTTGATGTTGTAGCAAGTGCAGTTGCTTTGATCTTATTATCGCCACTATTTTTAGTGTTATCGATCAAGATCAAACATGAAGATGGTGGTCCAGCCTTCTATTCGCAAGAGCGAATCGGTAAGGATGGTAAACCATTTAAAATGTATAAGTTTCGTTCGATGATTGTTAACGCAGATCAATTGGTTGATCAGCTAGAAGATCAAAACGAAATTGATGGAGCAATGTTTAAGATTAAAGATGATCCAAGAATTACAGAAATTGGGCATACGATTAGGAAGTATAGTCTTGATGAATTGCCACAGCTTTGGAACGTATTGATTGGCGATATGTCTTTGGTTGGCCCTCGTCCACCACTACCTACTGAAGTTGAAGAATATACTGATTATGATTTGCAGCGTTTGTCGGTTACTCCTGGTTGTACAGGGTTGTGGCAAGTAACTAAACGTAACGATGCAGATTTTGATGAAATGGTTGAATTGGATATCGAATATATCAATAATAGTAATTTCTTTTATGATCTTGGTATCATCTTTAGAACTGTTGGTGTAATGATTCATCCTAATGGAGCTTATTAGAATATTTGGAGATCTATGAAAATAGAAATATTAGTTGCTGCACATAAAAAATTTCCTATGCCTGAAGCAGAAGGCTATTTACCAATTTTAGTAGGTGCAGTAAAAAATTATAATCCTGGAATTGATTATCAAAGAGATGACGAAGGAGATAATATATCTTCTAAAAATCCAAGTTACAATGAACTTACTGCAGTTTATTGGGCTTGGAAAAATTTGAAGGATGTAGACGCAATTGGTCTTGTTCACTATCGTCGTCTCTTTTTTGATACTAAGCCTTATTCATTAAACAATGTTTTAAGTAAACCGAAAATAGAAAAACTACTTTCAAAGTATGATGTTATTCTTCCTAAAAAGAGAAACTATTATATTGAAAGTAATTATTCACATTATATACATGCTCATCATAAAGAGCCACTAGATAAAACACGTGAAATAATAAAAAAATATTATCCTCAGTATCTAATTAATTTTGATAAAGTTATGCAACGGAAGAAAGCTCATATGTTTAATATGTTTATCATGCGGAAAGTTGCATTTGAATCATACTGTAGTTTTATTTTTGGAGTTTTGGAAAAAGTCGAATCACAGATTGATATTTCAAACTATTCAGTTCAAGAAAGAAGAGTGTTTGGTTATATTTCTGAATTGTTGATGGACGTTTGGCTAGAGACAAATAATTTTCAAGCAACTGAAGTTAAGTGGGAGCAGCTTGGAGGAAAGAAGAATTTTCAAAAAGCTGTTTCACTTGTTGAAAGAAAAATTGGAATTAAGACAAAAACGCATTTTAAGTAGTTTTGGAGAATGTATAGAAACTAATGAATGATACAGCAGCTATAGTAGTTACCTTTAATAGAAAAAATTTGTTAAAAGAATGTATAAAAAAATTACAAGTACAGACTCATAAGGCAGATATTATTATTATTGATAATATGAGTACAGACGGTACTTCAGAAATGCTAAAACCATTTATAGATGCTAAGCAAATAATATATCATTCTACAGGGAAAAATATTGGTGGCGCAGGTGGTTTTAATGAAGGAATAAAATTGGCTTATGAACTAGGTTATAAATATTTCTGGTTAATGGATGATGATTGTTTACCTACAAAAGATGCATTAAAGAATTTGAAATTAATTGCTAATAGATTAGATGATAATTTTGGGTTTCTTTGTAGTAAAGTACTCTGGATTGATAATAGTGTTTGTCAAATGAACATCCCAAAGGTTAGTCTTTCCAAAAAAGTTAATGATTTTTGTGATGATTTAGTACCTATAAAAATGGGTACCTTTGTTTCTTTTTATGTTAACCGTAAAGTGGTTAAAGAAATTGGACTTCCGATAAAGGATTTCTTTATTTGGGGTGATGATCTTGAGTATAGTCAAAGAATATCTAATAAATATTCATCTTATTTAGTTAATACAAGTATTGTAATCCATGAAACCAAAAATAATTCAGGCTCTAATGTAGCTATAGATGATTTTCAACGTATAAAAAGATATAGATTATCATATAGAAACGAAGCAGTTCTATTCAGAGAAGCGGGGATAAAAGGTAAAATTTATCAGTATTTGCGAATTGGATTACATATTGGACGTGTAATTTTTAAATCACCTAACCATAAATGGGATAGATTGAAAACTATAATTATTGGAACAAAAGATGGGCATAATTTTTATCCAAAAATAGAGAAGGTTAATGAATGAGTTATAGGGTTTTAGAAGTTAATGTTGATGATAGGGGCAGGAGCGGGGTTTATTCGTTAGTAACCAATGTAATAAAAAATAAAAATGAAAATATAAATATAGATATAGCAGCTTTTGAAGACTTTGAAAATAAAGATAATATATTAGAATTGAAACAATATGGTACACATGTTGAAAATGTTGGCTATCATGGATGTAAATTAATAAAGCAATATATAATTTATCGTAATTTGTTAAAGTACTTAAAAAAAAATAAGTATGATTGTGTTCATATTCATTCAGATGTTGCAAACAAATTGTTTATTGGTGGGCTAGCAGCTAAAAAAGCGGGGGATTAAAAAATTATTTTTCATTCACATGCTTCTGAAGTAGATGGAAAATATCGTAATATAAAACGTTTTTTGCATAAAGCTTCTAGAAAAAGATTAAAAAAATTAGAAAGTTTGAGAAGCTAAAAGTAATGGCAAAATCTATATATAAATTTTGTATATATGCAATTATTTTCTTAAATTTAGGATTTTTGGATATTTTTGGAGTATTAGATAGGCAGGCTATGTTCTTGTCCTTAATATTGGGGTTATTTGCTTTTTTTGTTTATGTATTTGATGAAAACAAAGTGCAAATTTTAGAAGAGAAGAAAAGTTCATATGTTTAATATGTTTGTAATGAAAAGGGATGCCTTTGATTCATATTGTGAGTTTATCTTCGGTGTATTAAAAGATGTAGAAAGTCGAGTTGATATAGCTGATTATTCTGTTCAGGAGAAGAGAGTATTTGGTTACATATTTGAACTTTTTATGGATGTTTGGCTTGATACTACAAAACAAAAATATACTGAAGTTAAATGGAAACAGTTAGGTGGAGAGAATAATATAGTGAAAGCAATTTCTCTTATAGAAAGAAAATTTGGTATTAAAACAAAAACGCACTTTTAATGTTTAGGAAGAGTAATTGACAGTAATGAAAAAAATTCTTCAGATTGGAATGACATCTAATTACGGTGGAATTGAATCCTTTATTATGAATGTTTATAGAAACATCGATCGTAATAAATTTCAATTTGATTTTATTAATATGGAAACTAATGGGAAGGCTCTTGCTTATTCGGATGAAATTGAAAGTATGGGCGGTAAAATCTATAAAATCCCTGGTAGAAGAGAAAACTTTTTAAAAAATCATAATGAATTAAAAGAAATAATTCGGTCTAATAATTATGATTTTGTTCATAATAATGTTTTAACTTGGAGTTATTCCGATGGAATTTCTCTTCCATTAAAATATTCAGCTTCCAAAGTCATTGTACATTCGCACAATTCTTATATGAATCCTGATATGTATGCTCGTCGGTTACTAAACTTAGTTAATAGAAGATTTAATTATAGAAATGATATAATCAGACTTTCCTGTAGTACTGGGGCTAGTAAATGGTTATTTAGAAATCGTCCAGCTAAAGTAATACCAAATGGAATTGATACATCATCCTATAAATTTAATCCTGCAACAAGAAATGAATATAGACAAAAATTTAAAGTAAAAAATAAAAATGTATTTTTACATGTAGGACGACTCTCTCATCAAAAAAATCATGAATTTTTGTTTCAATGGTTTAAAGAAATTTTAAAACGAGATCCTAATTCAATTCTATTTTTAGTTGGAGATGGAGAATTAAGAGAAAGTCTAAAGAAGAAAGTTCAAGAAATGAAATTGTCTCCTTATATTAAGTTTTTAGGTATAAGAAGTGATGTTAAAAAACTAATGTTCATGAGTGATGCATTTTTATTTCCTTCTTACTATGAGGGGCTTGGAATTGTTCTTATTGAAGCACAAGCTACAGGTTTACAATGTATTGCAAGTAATAATATAGAACCAGAAGCCAAGGTAACAAATCAGATTAAAACAATTGATATTACTAGTTCTCCTGCTAACTATGTAAGTATGGCCTTAGAAAGCGCTGCAAATTCTAAAAAATTCGATAGAACAAACTCATATTTAAAAGTTAAAGAAGCTGGTTATGATATTAGTAATACAGTGAATATGTTAGAGGAGATTTATTCAAATAAGGAATAATATGATGAAGAAATTTTTAATTGTAGGAGATTTCTTAACTGGAAGTGGATTAACTGGGGTAATCTTTAATATTTTTCCTGAAGTTACTAAAAATTATGAAGTTACGGCAGTTGGATATGGCAGTGAAAAAACAAATAAAATTATAGATAAGTGTAATAAATTACATTGGAAACTAATTAGAACGCCTATGGTGACTAAGAATCCAATAAAACACTGGAAATTTTGGCATAGTTTTTTTAAAAAAAATAATTTTGATATTATTTATTTCAATTATTCATCATCTTGGAATTTTTTACCCGTTTATTTTGCTAAAAAATACACTAAAGGCAAGGTAATAGTTCATTCGCATAATACATATTATAGTCATACCTTTTCAAATAAGGTTTTAATGAAATGCCTTAACAAATTAAATGATTATGGCCGTAAAATGATGAGAAAGTATTCTGATGGAAAAGTGGCCACTTCAAAGATGGCAGCTGAGTGGATGTTTGGAAGTGATAAGAAAGTCCTTATTAGCAAAAATGGAGTAGATTTGAATAAGTTCAAGTATGATGGGATTGCAAGAAAAAATATTCGAAACAAGTATAATATAGCAACGGATGATATATTAGTAGGATTTGCTGGAGTGTTACAAGATAGAAAAGATCCATTGTTTGTTTTAAAAGTTTTTAATTCATATCATCAGTTAAATAAGAAAAGCAAGTTGGTAATTATTGGAAACGGATATTTAAAAGATAAAATTAAGAACGAAATCTCTAAACTTAAATTAGTAAATGACGTTATCTTAATAAATTATACCGATGTAATACAGCAGTGGTACTCAGCTATGGATGTATTATTATTTCCTAGCGAATATGAGGGATTACCATTGGTATTGATAGAAGCTCAAGCTAGCAATTTAAAAATACTGACATCTTCCAATATTCCAGATGAAGTATTTGTAACTCAAAATATAAGTAAGATTAATAATAAAGACTGTAATTTATGGTTAAAAAAATTAAATAGTATTTTCTGTAATTCAAAACCAGAATCAAGAGCTCTTATAGATTCTAATTTAATAGTTTTTAGTAAAGATAATCAAATAAAACAGATAAGTAATGTTATAACTCGCTAATGGAGATAAAAAATGCCTTTAAGTTCAAAAATACTTACTTTAGTAATTCCCTGTTTTAATGTAGAAAATAAGATTGAGGTATTATTACTCTCATTAGATAAATTGTTAAATAGTAAATGTACAAATAATGTTGAAGTAATATTTATAGATGATGGATCTACTGATGATACTAATTCAATCTTAGTTAATTTTTCAAAAAAGTTTTCTAATACCACTGTAATAAAAGGTCTTCATGAAGGAGTAAGTGTTGCGAGAAATATTGGAATAAGTAAAGCTAAAAGTAAATATATATCTTTTATAGATGCAGATGATAATTTTATAGTAGAGAGCATGGTAAAAGTAATAGCTATACTTAAAAAAGATAATTATGATATCTTTAACGTAAGTTCAAAGGTAAAATATAATAGATTAGAAAAATCACCACGTAAAATAATACCAGCTCTATTTAATATTAAAAATGCTCCTTTCGTTGAAGAGTATCATCCAGGACCATTTTCTAAATTCTATAATCTGGTATTTTTGAAAGCTAATAATATAAAATTTTCAACTAATCTAAGTAATGGAGAAGATGTTCAATTTAATATAGACTGTCTCACTCAAGCAAAAAATGTCTATTTTTATAATGAAACATTGTACTTGTATAGAGTAGGGCAAGAAGATTCTTTATCAGGAAAAAAAGGAAGAAATGAGTATCCTAAAGAAGCTAGTACAAAATTAGAATATGCTAAGCTTTTATATAAACGCAAAATAATAAATAAAAACACACTTCAATTTTTTTTATTGGATATTATGCTAAGTAAATTTACGTTATTTTACGGTTATCATGATGTAAAAGAATTTTATAAAGAAGAGATAAAAGACATTCACCTTATAAAAGACTTATTTTATAAGGTGAAAGAATCTAATAGCTTATATTTTTTTAAGGAATCTAAACGTATTTTGTTAAGAGTTTTAGTGTACATTCCGTTCCCCGCCTCATTATATATAACAAAGCTTTTGGTTAAGTTAAGGAAAGAGAAAAATATGCGAAAAATTAAATGGGTTGAAATTTGATTTTTTACAATAAGGAAAGTAATAGATGAAGTTAATAATTGTGTGTCCACCATTAGCTGGTAATGGTGGTATTGAAACTGTATTAGTTAAATTTGTAAATTTTTTTAGCAAAAAATACGATGTAAGTATTATATTAGTTAATGATCCTAAAAACAAAGTTTGGCTAAAACAGATTGATTCACATGTACAGATAAATATAAATAATTTTACAAAATTACAAAAAATAAAATTTCTAATGAAATTGTTTGTTCAAGGTAAAAAAGATGATACCTTTATTATTTTAAAAACATCTTATGTTCAGTTGGCGTGTCTAATTAGAAAATACTTTTTAAAAAAATATAAGGTTATTTCATGGATTCATTTCTATATTAATAAGAATCAAGCCACTAAATTAAAGAATGCGGATCAGAATTGGGCAATAAGTTCTAATATTAAGCAATCACTTTTAGAAGCAAAAATTCCATCAGAAAAAATAAAGTTAATATTTAATCCCGTAAGTAAAAATAATAAATTATTGTTGCCTAAAGATGATAAATTCAAGATAAATTTAGTATATATTGGAAGAATTCAATATTTAGGGCAAAAAAATCTGCAAGAGTTATTGCATGCTGTGAAGATTTTAAAAAACGTTAAATTAGATATCTATGGTTCTGGAGAACAAGAAGATATTAATTTATGTAAAAGGTTTTGTGATATAAATAATTTAAATGATCGTATTATATGGCATGGATGGTTTAAAGATCCATGGAAAGAATTAAAATATTCTCCTTCTGCTATAGTATTGACTTCTAAAATAGAAGGTTTTCCAATGGTTATATTAGAATCACTTTCACGTGGTATTCCAGTATTGGTGTCAAGATTTGAAGGATATGAAGATATTGTCATTGAAAATGAAAATGGAATGACTTATTCTGTTGGAAATTTACAAATGTTAGTCTCACAAGTGAAAAAACTAGAATCCAAAAAATTTGATGCCAATTCTATTCAGTCAAGTATTGAACGCTTTTATGATAAAAAATATTATTCAAAACTAGATAAAATTTTAAATAATATAAATCAAAAATAAGTAGAAAGATGAAACTTTTATGGAATATAAGATAGATTGTGTAATAGTTACTTATAATAGATTATCTTTATTACAAGAATGTATTAATTCTGTTTTAGGACAAACATATAATATAAATACTATTTTTGTTGTTGATAATAATTCAACTGATGGTACTAGAAAATATTTAGACAGTCTTACACACAAAATTAGTAAGGTTAAATCTATAACTTTGAAGAGAAATTTGGGTGGTGCAGGTGGTTTTAATGTAGGATTAAAATCGTTTATAAATAATAGTGATGCTGACTATGTTTGGATAATGGATGATGATACGGTTCCAAATAAGGATGCTTTAGAAAAATTAGTACACAAAATTCCTTTAGTGAAAAAATTAGGCTTTTTATCAAGTAATGTTAGATGGAGGGATGGGTCTATTGCTAAAATGAATGTCCCAACTACTTCACCAGATTGGAATGCACTATCTAATTATGGAATTATAAAATTAAAGACTGCGTCATTTGTGTCTTTATTGTTTTCTAGAAATATGATAGAAAATATTGGCTATCCTATTGCCCCGTTTTTTATATGGGGCGATGATATAGAATATACTTTTAGATCATATGCAGCAGGTTATAATAATTATTTTGTAAGTTCTTCAATGGTAGAACACAAAATAAAAAATAATACTTCTACAAATATTTTCATGGAATCTAATCCTAATAGAATAAATAGGTATTATTTTGATTCCCGAAATAGAATGTATATATCAAGAAAATATTATGGAAAAAAGAACCAGTTGAAATTGATTATCAATCAAGGGATAATTCAACCGGTTAAGCTAATGTTGTCACATTCGCCATTTAAGTTTAAAAAGGCAGGAATTGTATTTAAAGGTACTTTTTCTGGTATAACTTTTAATCCCAAAGTAGAGAAATAGATAAAATCAGTAGAAGTATCTAATAAATGTGGGGATATTAATGAGTTACAAACAAAATAATTATTCTTTCTATGTATTCATTTTCGGCTTATTTATTTGGGAATTATCTTCTATTATTAATTTTATGTCAAATCCTAATCTTCAGTTGGTTAGTATTTTAAGGTATTTCGGCTTAGGCATCTTAATAATATCAAAATTTTTAAACTTGAATTTGACAATAAAAGATAGGCATATTTTGGTTACTTTTATACTTGCTACTTTTTTTATAATAAATAATGTCTATTTTGCAAAAGATAGTTCTTTTTTAGAAGTAATAGTACTTGTACTTTGCTCATATGGATATAATTTGGATAGAATTATTAAAGACTATTTTTGGATTAGAGTTATAAGTTTTAGTGTGATAATACTTTTAGTATTAATTGGAATAATACCAAATCAAATCACTGTATTTAATTCTAGAATTAGATATTATATGGGTTTTGGCTGGCCTAGCTTCTCATCTTTTTTATTATTTTTCATAGTCCTATATTTTATATGGATAAATTATAATACCTTTAGTTTATTGTGGTTCTTATTATTTTTGGTAATAAATCAATATCTTTACAAAATGACAGATACAAATATGCCATATTATTTGACTATTGCCATATTATTAATATGGTTATTTTTTACAAAATCAAGATTTAACTTTAAGTTTAATTTTAAATGGATGATATTTTTATCTTTGATTCCTATTTTATTGATTTGCTTAATTACCTATTTGTCGTTAAATGCTTATAAATTTCCAAATATTAATAATATCTTGAGTGGAAGGTTAAATTATGGGTATATCGGTATTAATACCTTCGGTATAAAATTATTTGGTCAACCATATTATGAATCAACTATTCCAGCACAATATTTTACAATTGATAGTGGACTTTTAAGATATTTACTACATTTTGGTATTATTTCAACATTAATTATGTTGGTTCTGTATCAGCGTCTAATATTGAAGCTTTTAAAACAACAGAATTATATACGATCAATCGTTATTATATTTTGTTTTTTATCAGCTTTTTCCGACCCTTGGTTTTTAAATATTAGTTTTAATCTTTTTTGGATAGTATTAAATGAATTAGTTGAAGATGATACGGCTACAGATGAAATCATAATAAAAGATTAAAATGGACGATAAAACAGATAATTAAGTATTTTGTTGCAAAAAGATTTGGATAATTTTAAGCCGAATTATTGTGCACATTAATACTGTTGGCATATTATAGAATTTTTAGAAAAAGATTAATCGTTTGATCTGAAATAAGGATAAGGCATATCGATTAATCAATAAATCCGTTAAAGCAATAGCAATTTTATTCTATATTTTGTAAAAAATTGAAGTAATATATAATAAAATTGGTGTATTACAGTATTATTTAAGAATGAAAATAATTTGTTGATAATTGGTAGTCTATATACTGAGGAAGTACATGACATTGTAACTAACACATTAAGTATTAAAAAAGCAAACTTGATAATTTTAAATATAGGATTGTAGGAGAAAAAAATTAAAAAATAGAGACTGTGAAAACTTATAAACGAGAATGATACAAATGAATAAGTTGAATCTTTTAGATTTTCAAGAATATTGGAAACTACTACAAAGAATCAGATATATTTATATTAGGATCTATTTCAGAAGCCTGTAGAAGAACTACAGCTGAGGTTATGATGAACAAGTATTAGTATTGGTAGGAATTCGGCAGTCAGAAATTCTTAACAAGATAAATATTAATTGGTATTTACAAGTGTTAAAGATCTAGTAAACAAATTAAAGGGCTATTATCAAGCATTTATTGGCTAATAAAGTAGTACCAGAGGGGTAAAAAAGTTCTCGAAAAAATTATAATCTAGATCAAGTTGTCTTAAAAAGAGAAAAAATAAGAATAATGCATTATTTAATAATAGGTTCAGGCCTTTTCGGAGCAGTGTTTGCTCATGAGGCTGCAAAACGTGGAAACAAAGTTACAATTATTGAAAAAAGAGATCATGTTGCAGGTAACATCTATACTAAAGAAATAGATGGTATTCAAGTTCATATGTATGGTGCTCATATTTTTCATACTTCTAATAAAAAAGTTTGGGATTATGTTCATCAATTTGCGGACTTTAACCGTTATACTAATAGTCCTGTTGCAAATTATAAGGGACATATGTATAACTTACCTTTCAATATGAATACCTTTAGCGAAATGTGGGGTGTTAGAACACCACAAGAAGCTATGGCTAAGATTAATGAGCAACGTCAAGAAATGGCAGGTAAAGAACCTCAAAATTTGGAAGAACAAGCTATTTCTTTGATTGGTCGAGATATTTATGAAAAGTTAATCAAAGGCTACACTGAAAAACAATGGGGCAGAAAATGTACAGAACTACCTGCTTTTATTATTAAACGTCTTCCAGTTCGATTAATTTATGATAACAATTATTTCAACGATGATTATCAAGGCATTCCAATTGGTGGTTATACCATGATGGTTGAAAAAATGTTAGACAATCCTAATATCACAGTTGAATTGAATACTGACTTCTTTGAAAAAAAGGATGAGTATTTGAAGAATTATGACAAGATTGTCTACACAGGCATGATTGATAAATTTTTTGATTATAAATTAGGCGAACTTGAATATCGTTCTCTTCATTTTGAAACTGAAAAGAAGAATGTAGACAATTACCAAGGAAATGCGGTAATTAATTATACTGAAGCTAAAGTTCCTTATACTCGTATTATTGAACACAAGCATTTTGAATTTGGTAAAGGTGATAAAGGTAAGACTATTATTACTCGTGAATATCCAGCTGATTGGCACCGTGGTGATGAGCCTTATTACCCAGTAAATAATAAGCGTAATAATGATTTGTATGCTAAGTATGCTAAATTGGCTAAAAAACAAGACAAAGTTATCTTTGGTGGACGTCTTGGTCAATATAAGTATTACAATATGGATCAAGTTATTGAAGCTGCGTTTGATGTAGTGACTAAAGAATTACGGTGATTAGTTTTGGGAAAACATGCATATCTAATTATTGCTAATAGAAATCCGAATCAGCTAAATTTATTATTAAATACATTAGATGATTCTAGAAATGATATTTATTTATTAATTGATAAAAAATCAATTAATAAATTTTATAATATTTTTAAGCCTATGTATTCATCTCTTTATATGATTGATCCTATTGATATTTATTGGGGTAATTATTCGCTAATTTCTGCTGAGTTAAAACTGTTTGCCTCATCCAAAGATGGTAATTACGATTATTATCATTTGCTATCGGGACTTGATTTACCTTTAGTAAATCAAGATGTGATTCATAACTTTTTTGATGCACATTTAAATAAAGAATTTATAACATATAGTGCGGCATTATCGCCAAAACAATTAGCTATGAGATTGCATAAATATCATTTCGCCAGTTCTTTTAGAACTACGAGTAAAATGATGCATTATTATCATAGATTAGAGATGAAATTATATTCTAAACTGCCTCAACGAAGAATATCTATTAGTAAAATTGCATTTGGTTCAAATTGGGTTTCATTAGATCAAGATTTGATTAATAGTTTGGTTGAACATCAAACAATGATTCATGATATTTTTCATGATGGCTTTTTAGTAGATGAATTATTTATTCCAATTTTTATTAATATATTTCCAAAATATAAAAATAAAATATATTATTCTTCACCAGTAAATGATAGGCCGAATGAGTTTCAAGGAAATTTGCGATACATAAATTGGTGCGATGGGAGTCCATATACTTGGAAATTAAAAGATTATTCTAAATTGGAATATGCTAGAAATAAAGGTCACTTATTTTCACGTAAATTTGATGAAAATGTTGATAAAAAAATCATTGAAAAAATAGTAAATTATGATTTAAGTGAATAGAAGTTATGAGAGTCATCAAAAATTATCTTTATAATGTAGGATATCAAGTATTAGCGATTATAGTACCGTTAATTACTTCAGCCTATGTTAGTCGTGTTCTTAGACCGGAAGGTGTTGGAGCTAATGCATTTACTAATTCCATAATTCAATATTTTATACTTTTTGCAAGTATGGGTATTGGCTATTATGGTAATCGTCAAATTGCTTATGTACGTGAAAATCGTGAAAAAATGGCCAAAACTTTTTGGGAAATACAGATAGTTAAGACCATTATGACTCTGGCTTCATTTATAGCTTTTGAAGTATTTATGATATTTTATACTCGACAAGCAGATTATATGTGGGCACAATCGATTAATCTTGTTGCGGTTGCATTTGATATTTCCTGGTTTTATGAAGGAATAGAGAATTTTAAAGTTACTGTCTTAAAAAATTCTTTTGTAAAAATAGTCTCAATGATTGCTATTTTTGTATTTATTAAGAATCCGAATGATGTAACTTTATATATTATTGTATTAGCTATTTCAACTTTATTAGGTAATTTAACTCTATGGCCTAATATCCAACGTGATTTACCAAAGGTAAGCTATAAAATATTAAATCCATGGCAGCATTTTTTACCCATGGCTGAATTATTTATTCCTCAAATTGCTACACAAGTATATGTTCAATTAAATAAAACGATGCTTGGTGGAATGGTTAGTGAAACTGCATCAGGATATTATCAATATTCAGATAACTTAGTAAAACTGATTTTAGCATTGGTAACTGCTATGGGGACAGTTATGCTTCCTCACGTTGCTAATGCGGTATCAAAGGGTAATATGAAAAAGGTAAATCAAATGCTTTATAAGTCATTTGATTTTGTCTCAGCACTTTCTTATCCTATGATGTTTGGATTAGCTTCAATTTCGTTAACTCTAGCTCCTAAGTATTATGGCTCAGGTTATGAACCAGTAGGGCCTGCAATGATGATAGAATCAATTGTTATTTTAATAATTGCCTGGAGTAATGCCTTAGGAGTACAATATTTACTGCCGATTCATCATCAACGTGATTTTACTGTTTCAGTAACGGTAGGAGCATTTGTAAATATAATCTTGAATGTTCCTTTGATTCATAATTGGGGGTTATATGGAGCTATGTGGTCAACTGTGATCTCAGAAATTTCCGTTACTCTGTATCAGTTATGGGCTGTTAGAGGCTTATTAAGTTATAAGAAGCTTTTCTCTAATTCATGGAAGTATTTGATTTCAGGAATAGTAATGTTTATCCCAGTATTTTGGATAAATCAGAATCTGAAAGATAGCTGGTTAATGATGGGAATAGAAGTTATTGTTGGTGTAATTATTTATGGCGTAATGGTTATACTTTTGAGAGCTCCTATTGTTGGACAAGCTGAGGAACTAATAAAAAATAGATGTGGAAAGTAAAATGGTGAAGAAAAAAAGAAATATTGGGATTGATTTATTAAAGATAATAGCCTGTATCTTAGTTATTACATTGCATAGTTTACCTCCAGAGGATCTTATGGTTGCTAATAATGTTTTTAATTTATCTCTTTACTATGTTGGCACATTAGCTATTTCTGTTTTCTTTATGACGAGTGGATATTTTGTTCTTAATAAAAAATCTATTTCATATGCTTATTCATTTAAGAGAATAAAAAATATTTTAATAGTAGTATTTAGTTGGTTGATACTTTATAGTTTTGCAGTTTTAATTGTTAAACATAAACTTAACTTCTTAAACGAAATAGAAGGATCATTTTTTACAGGAGTAAATGATAGTCACTTTTATCATTTTTGGTTTTTCTGGGCACTAATAATAATGTTACTAATTGCTCCTATTCTGGTGTGGATTCTTAAAAAAAGTTTTAATTACTTTTTAGTCTTAACCATAGTAGTAACCGTAATTTGTTTAATTCAAGATCTTTCTCTGCATATGGGCTATGCATTATTTATGCGTAATACACAGCAGGTTTTTAGAATTAATACATGGCTTGAATATTATCTGCTAGGTGGTTTAGTTGGTAATGCGCATTTTGGTCAAATAAGAGAATTTTTTAAAACTTATTTTATTGCTTTTTCTATTTTAGATATATTCTTATACATTATCTTAATCGTCTATTCATTATGGAATCGTCAAATTATAGGCTGGGGATATGCTGAAGCAAATTATAATAATATCTTAGTCATGTTAATTTCCGTGATTAGTATGACTTTGTTTGCAACGTCGCAACCAAAAGCTGAAACCGTAATTGAATATATAATCCCGGCTACAATGGGGATTTATATATTACAATCATTTGCAATTAGTTTCTTAAGTAAGATTGCATTATTTCATGTATATCCGGCTTTATTAATTCCAATTGTCTTTATAATCTGTATGATTGTTGTAGAAATAGCTCTTAAAATCCCGGTCGTTAATCGTCTATTTAAGTTATAAGAGTAATCATGCATTTATAATTTGAATATGGATATTAACTCTAGCCTTGTTGATATAAGGTTAGAGTTTTTATGTTGATGTGAAACGCATAATGTTTATTGGTATAATTTAGATGTTTGTTAAGTTATAGCTCCGTTAATTTCTTGGGTAGAGGTTATCGGAGCTTTTTTGTGATATAGATGGGATTTTTTTGATGGATATGCAAATGAATATACAACATGGAAAGGCTTATAAGCAGGGACGTCGACCTATTTGTGGTATATATGCCTTTTTAAATGGAATCTTACATGATGATGATCAAAAGGAAAAACTACAAAAACGTTGTGTGGATAAAATAGCAAGTCAAATATGGGATATGGCTTTAAGTTCCATAAGTTTGAATAATATAAATAAATATGATCATATATTTGATAAGGATGATATTTTAAAAAATTATTCTTTAGTTGGGTAGTTTTATGACTCAGATACTTTAGTTAATTTTTTTATTCAAAAACGTCCTTCAATTATAAAGCTGTTACAACAATCTAGTTTAGACATTAATTATGAAATTACCGATAATTTTAAACATAAGAATCTAGAACTATATAATGATCAAATAAAGGAAAATTGTTTTTATTTAATTCCCATAAATTCTAGTAATAAGAACAGCATGCATTGGATCTGCTACAAAAGATGTGATAAAAATCTTGTTATTTTCAATAGTGGAGATGAAGTAACGGAAAGAAGAGCTAAGAAAAATGCTGCTCTATGTAAAAATACTGTATTTAGTAAGCATATTTTAAATACTTATGAGTTATTAGAAGTATGGAAAAACGAAACTGTCAAATAGTTTGTGTAAATATATCTTTCTCGTTAATTGATTTTTTAATTTATCTTTTATTCAAAATAGGATTCCAATGTATCCTGCACTTGGCCAAAGCCCTTATGGATTCGGTTGAAGTAGCGATCATTGTAGCTCATTGCCTGAATGCCAATGAAAGTATCAAGCGACTGCTCACTTGGAAACTCTGCTTTGGGCTTTGCCTTGCGTTTAACGACATTGTTAAAGGATTCAATCATGTTGGTGGAATAGATTGAGGGTCTGATCTGTTTGAGATAGTTGTAAAAGACCAATAGATCAGGCTCAATGTCTTTTAGATTCCTGATGACATGATTGTATGCCTTGTTCCATTTGTCATAGAATGCATGAAGAGTTTGTACGGCGGCTGTCTTGTTAGGCTGCCTATGAATCTGCTTGAAATCGTTCATGATTGTCTCACGATCGTCAACACGCACTTTATTGCAAATATTGCGCATGACATGAACCAGGCAGCGCTGAAAATGTGCTTTGGGATAAGTCTTTGCCAGAGCTGTTTTCATGCCGACAACACCGTCAGACAAGAAAAGCTCGACTTGCTTCAAATCCCGCGATCTCATGTTTTGAAGCATTTCAGTCCAAACTTCGACGTTTTCGCTGGGTGTTATGCAGTAGTCGATTACTTTTTTATGGCCATTGGGCCTGATGCCGATGGCAATATAGACGGCTTCACGCTCAAACGTTTTCTCGGCACAGCGGAAGATACGTTGCGTCAAGATAAACGCAAAAGAACCTGTCGCTAAGCTTGCGTTTGTGGTAGGCTTCAACCTTTGGAATCATTTGCTTGGAAATATTTGATACCTGAGCCGGACTGTAATGGCTGCCGTACATCTTTTCAATCAGATCGGCTATTTCTCTGGTAGTGACACCTTTGGCATAAAGCTTGATAATCATGCTTTCCAAGACGTCCGAGTGCTGCTTGTAGTCAGGCAGAGTGTGCTGATGAAATTCGCCGTTTCTGTCTCTGGGAACCTGAATTTCGATCTGGCCAAACTGCGTATCAACCTTGCGATAATAAATGCCGTTTCTGGAATTGCCAGAGTTCCAGCCGCTTTTTGCATAAGGATCATAGCCTAAAAAGGCAGTCAATTCAGCTTCAAGCAATTGATTAACTGCAGTTTGAATTTCCTTGCGCAAAAAATCATTAACTTTGTCTTGATTATTGGAGTGCTTGAGCCATATTTTTGGTAAAATCATTCATGAAGGAGTTCTTCTTTCTGTATGTTGTTTTTTTGTTCAATCCAATCATACGAGAAAGGAACTCCTTTTTCTAATGTTTTCAGAAATTAATTTAAGGAATCATTCATCCTTACACAAACTATTTTACAGTCTCTAAAAGTTAAAATAAATGATCCAACTAAGGATTTTACATTTGATGAAGCAAAAATATTAATGAATCATTTTAATTTCAAGTTGACAAATAAAGGACGAAGCAGTGGCTCTCGTGTGCAATTTCAACGTGGCGATGTTAAAATTGATTTACACAAACCACACCCTCGAAATACTCTTAAAGCATATCAAATAAGAGACTTGAAAGAGGGGCTAAAGAAAGCAGGGATCAGATTATGAGTTTACTCGAATACAAAGGATATAGAGGGACAATTGAAACAGAAGACGATATTTTATTTGGTCATGTTTTAGGTTTGAAAAATACAATTATTTCTTATGAAGGAAATAATATTGGGGAATTAAAAGCTGACTTTAAAAATGGAATAGATGACTATTTAGAAAATTGTAGTATAAATGGTGAAAAGCCAGAAAAAAGTAAATAATAAATTAGCTAAATCTGAATGGAATGATATTTTTTCTGTAGGTTTAGCGTAATATATTTTGATATATGTTTGAGGCTATAGATAAATCTAGCATCCGTTTTTAATAAAACTAATAAGAAATAAGGGTTCTATAATAATGTAAGGCCCGCTTTGAGTTTGATTTGTTAAATGCAAATTAGCTATGATAATATCAGAAACTATGGCGAAAGCCGCTTCAATCTTTTATTAAAGGTTGTTGTAATGTGAGAAGGTACTTGGTACCTTCTCTTTTTTGGTATAAAAAAGGATTTTGATTTAAATACTATAGTGTATAGTATGTTTATGGTTAGAAATGATGGAAAAATAGAAGAGCAGTAGGCTGATTTATACATAGAAAAGAGTAAAGCATATGGAAGTATCTGATTATGATTGGAAATTATATAGAAGTCTGCTTCCTAAGTGGCAAGAAAGATATATGGCTAAGCTCAATAAAGAATATATTGCTCTCTTGAGTGAAAATAATAATCCCTCAACTAATTTCTGGAAGTTGGAAAAAAGAATACGTTATGATATAAAGTCGCCGGGTGTGGCTATCGATGTCAGGCACAGTGACTTTTTTGTAGATATCCTAAGTCTAATGAATGCTGGCGTGATCAGCAGGGAAGATTTAGTTGATTTCAGTAAGGATGTAACGGACTGGATAGATCAGTTTTTATAGTAGATGATTGGCCTAGATTGACATTTACTAATAAAAACAGTAAAGTGGCACTAATCTAGTTTATTGATTGCTATGCGATCGCAAAGTAGGATATGCCTTCGGGTATATTCCATTTTTGTTTATAGGAGTTTTTTATGAATAATAGAATCGATAAGCCTTTCAAAACAATTGAACAACAAATTTCTATATTAGAAAGTAGAAATTTATTGTTTCATAATAAAGAAACAGCTGCTAAGAATTTTAGACCGTAAAATAGTTGAGTAGCGAGAGTTTACTTAGAAATATGTTTTAATAGTTGTTATTCATATGAACCTTTGTTATTATTAACTAGAACATATGTTTTATAAATCATATTTGCTTTGAAGCTCGATATTTATTAGAATAATTGTAGAAAGATCAATCCCCTTGCTCTAATGGATACGTCCTATCGCAAGGGTTTTTTATGCACTTATGAAGACTCAAAAACCAATTCGATAAAATAATGAAGAGGTTAGCCACTTAATAAAGCAATTAAAAATATTGATTTTGATAATTTAGTTGCTAGATTTATCGAGATAAACATCTTAAGCAAGCTGTATTACATGCTGTCGAAGATATCGAAACTACTTTGAACACAAAAATAAGTAACGTATTAGGTCGAAAATATGGGCCATACGGATATTTGAATTTTCGAGTGTAGTGTCAAAGAAATTCCAAAAATAAGTTTATGGATAAATATATCATTCAAAAGGAGCAACTTAATTTTTTAGCCAAAATTCCTGCAAAAGTAAGAAAGTCTGCCTCATATGATATGCATAAATTTGCTTCCACAAGTGACAGGGTTAATCCACCAATCTGGCTATTAATGAATGAGTTAACTTTAGGTGAGAGTATCCACATATATAAGTTGATGAGCAAAAATAATAGAGATCAAATTTCAGCTTATTTTGGTTGTAAGACAGATGAATTAGTTAGTTGGTTAGATAATATTAATTTAATTAGAAATATTTGCTGTCACAATGGTTTATTGGCTGATTTTAGATTAAAAACTAAAGCAAAGGTTCCAATTGAATTTAAAACCTATAATATACATAAAAATTTCTTGGTAAAACTGGATTCTTTAGTTGAATATTTGATACAATCAGATTTAAGGAATCAGCGCTAATGACGTTGGTCAACGAAGCTTCGAGCCTAGTCGATTCAGGTCTTAAGCATCATGCATTATTTGTATGATGCTTTTTTCATACCTTCAGAATGAAAAATATGGAAAAAGAAATAATGAGTTATATTGCTAACTACATTCAAAAAAATATTAAAAAGAATCCCAAGCTAGCAAAAGAATATCAAAGAGAAAGTCTAAACATAGATGCTGCTGTCATTTTGCGTGATATGCGTGACGATTTAGAAATGTCGCAAAAGGAATTTGCAAACTATGTTGGCAAGCCGCAATCTACGATAGCAAAAATCATCGTAAGATGACATGTAAAGCACTATGTTCATCATGGCAGAAGAGAAAATAGAAATGTGCAGAAAATATTAGCCTACCAAATTAATCGTAAGGCTATATTTTTTATTAATCTAAACTAATAATAGACTTTATAAATTTGATGGTTGACTTTAAATAAAAAGGATCGTTTTCAATAGTGAAAACGATCCTTAAGAAAAAGTCCCGAATAGTAACAACCTAATCAGATGTCTATTCTTCCAAAAAGAACTATAAGTTCTTGTTTCAATTGTAATATTAGTTTCTTATTCATTGGCTAAATTGTCAATAATTTTGATTTCTAATTTAGATAGAAAATTCTATGGAATCTTAAATAATTTTGTAGAAATCAAGTTTCTTCATAGATGATCAGTCTTGTATAATAATTGTATGATCATATGTTCTGGTGATATCTATAGAAATAAAAAGGAAGTGTAATCATGAATTGGCAAGAGGTTAAGAATATAGAAGCTACTTATCTTGACTATAAACTCTCATTAGAAATAGAGAAACCTGTTAGCTGGTTAAAATCTGTAGTAGCATTTGCTAACACTAAAGGTGGTCATATCGTTTTTGGAGTTACCGATGATACTCATAAATTTGTAGGTATAGATGATCCGCAAAAAACGTCTACAAAAATTTCAGAATTAATTTCTGCTAGAATTGACCCGCAACCCAGGTTTGAGATAAGGCCGATAAATAGTGGAGATAAAATTGGTATTGATCTTGAAGTAACAGATGGTCCAAATTATCCTTATTATTATGTTAATAAGCAAGATCGGAAGATTTATATCCGTCATGGAGATCGTTCAGAAAGAGCAACAGCAGTAGAACAAAATAATCTTTTACTTAAGGGAATAAATAAAACTTTTGATGCGCTACCTACAAGTTACAAGTTGTCAGATGTTAGTTTTACTTTATTAGCAGCTACTTTTAAGAAAGAAACTGGCGATGACTTTGATCTTTCACGTGATTTAATATCTATGGGTTTTATTACAGAAAAAAATATTGTAACAAATGCTGGTTTACTATTGTGTGATCAGGGATATTTACCACAGTCTAAAATAGTATGTACTAGATGGAAAGGAATAGAAAAAGGGAGTATTGAAGGCGATGCTTTAGATGATGAAGAATTTGAAGATGCTAGCTTAATTACTTTATTATCTAATGCGGAAGCCTTTATTAGAACTAATTCAAAAAATCCTTGGACTATTCGTGGAATGCGTCGAGAAGAAAATAGTGATTATCCATTTAAAGCTGTTCGTGAAGTTTTAGTTAACGCTTTAATCCACCGTGATTATCAAATACAAGGTTCAGAAGTTCATATCGATATGTTTGATGATCGAATGGAAATAGTTTCTCCAGGCGGCATGATGAATGGAAGTCGAATTCAAGATCTTAATTTGCAACATGTCCCTTCTATGAGACGAAATGAAATTATTTCAGATATTTTTGGACGTTTACATTATATGGACCGCAGAGGCAGTGGAATTCAAAGAATTCTAAATTCTTATAAAGGACTTATTGAACAACCAGAATTTTATTCAGATAGTACTGTGTTTTTAGTTACTTTACCTAATCGTAGTGTAGCTACTTTAGTAGAAAATAAAGAGTTGAATGAACAAAATAGTACACTTCAGAGCAAAGATAGTACACTTCAGGGCAAGAATAGTACACTTCAAGTTCAAAATAGTACACTTCAAGTTCAAAATAGTACACTTCAATATAATAAAATACGACTCTCTAATGAAATAGATTATCATTTAATTTTAGAAGCGTGGGATAACAAAGGGATAAACAAAATTTTTCAAGAAAAAACAATTTCTAAAATAATGGATTTTTATAAAAAATATGGAACGAAATATTCATTTAATCGTGAGGCAGTTGCTAATTCATTTAATATAAAGTCTTCGTATGCTTCTAGAATAATAAGAAAATGTTGTCAAATTAATATAATGCGAAAAGAAAAAAGAGGAGTTTATTTTTTTGTAATTTAAAAATAATAGTGCTAAGTAGATAATATTTGATGAAGTATTACACTACTTTTAGTCTGTAGTTTTAGATGATTGTTAGATCAATAAGGTTTAGATCCCCATCAATACGATATTGAAAAGGCTCACAGTTTTAGATGATTGTTAGATCAATAAGGTTTAGATCAATCTACGATAGCAAGAATTGAATCAGGATCGATGAATGTATCTGTTGGCTTATTATCCGATATTGCTGAAGCTGCTCATCGGCAAATCAAGCTTGTTTTGGTGTAATTAAAATCTGAAAAATAGGCTTACTACGAACGATCACATCATAAATTTGATGTGGTCTTTTTCTTTTATTGCATATTTGCACGAATTCAGCTAAGATCTAATCAACTTTTAAACAAAAACGCGCGAATTTTTGCTACAATTAGAAGTGTGTTTACTTGTTTGAAGGAGCAAATTATGAAAGTGAGAAAAGCTGTTATTCCCGCTGCGGGACTGGGGACCCGCTTTTTACCAGCTACCAAGGCCATGCCTAAGGAAATGCTGCCGATTGTTGATAAGCCAACCATTCAATTTATCGTTGAAGAAGCAAAGAAGGCCGGCATCGAAGATATTTTGATCGTTAATGGCAAAAACAAGCGGTCAATCGAAAACCACTTCGATTCAAACCCTGAATTGGAGCAAGATTTGAAGAGTACTGGCAAGATTGAACTGCTGAATTTGACCCAAGAAGTTACGGATTTGGGTATCAACTTGTACTACACTCGTCAGCCATATCCAGCTGGCCTTGGCGATGCAATTTACCGCGCTCGCAGTTTCGTCGGCAATGAACCATTCGTTGTTATGCTGGGCGATGATTTGATGCACGACAAGGTGCCGCTAACCAAGCAGTTGATGAACGATTATGATAAGACTCATGCCTCAACCATTGCTGTGATGAAGGTGCCGCATGAAGAAGTTTCCAAGTATGGTGTGATCGCACCTGAAGATGAGATTGAGCCTGGTTTGATTAATGTCAAAAGTTTTGTGGAAAAGCCGGCGGTTGAAGATGCTCCAAGTGATTACGCAATTATTGGCCGTTACTTGTTAACGCCAGAAATTTTCGACATTTTGGAACACACCAAGCCAGGACGCGGTGGCGAAGTTCAGTTGACTGACGCCATCGATACTATGAACAAGACTCAACGCGTCTTTGCTCATGTCTTCAAGGGTCAACGCTTCGATGTTGGCAACAAGGAAGGCTACCTTGAGACCTCGATCCAATATGGTTTGCGCCACCCTGAAACTCGCGATGCTCTGAAGAAGTACATCATTGAGATGGGTAAGAAATTAAGTAAATAATTTAGATAGAAAAAATGAGAACGCATCTAATATGGTGCGTTCTCATTTTTTGTAAAAACAAATTCCAAACATTTAAATAAGAATAACCTTATTTGCCTTCAAGCTGAATCCCTTGTACTATACTTATTATGGAATTTATCCCAAAGCAAAAGAGAAGGATGAGATGCAAAATAGACTTTTAAGAAAGAAAAAGCTTGCGAATGATCGACTGCGGCTCTTCATCAACATGCTACTGATTTTAGTTGTGGCTCTGGTTAACTTCGAAATCATCCCCAACATCAATACTTACATCAACAGCAGCCACTTAAGCAGCAATAGCCAGCCGCAAATTCAAGCAAGCTTCACGAATGAAGATTTAAAAAAATATCGTGGCAATAAAACGGTAATTCAAATCGCACCGACTGATAAGAAGAGCTGGTCACAATCGGATAAGCGCTATTTGCGTCTTGTGATCACGCCAGCCGATAACGCACGTGATTTTGCCAGCAGCATGGACAGCAGTTCAAAATATGTCGTGCAGCAGCTGCAGAACAGCAAGCTTTCGCTTAAGCAAGTAGGCATTACGGCGAAGAATACCGATAATTTTGACCATTACGGCTACAACATGTCGCAGTACATTGCCTTACTAACGCAAAAATATTCGGGCCACGATGAGATGGCTTACCGTAGTACAGCTGCCATTGAGCGGATCTTGGACTTTGTTTCTGTTTTAATTATTGTTGTCAGCTTAATCACATTAATCTGGTGCATTATCGTACCGAAAGAAAAGCTCGAACGTTGGATTTAATACCAGCGTTTTTTCTACGTAAAGTCAAGTACCATAAGGTATTTGGCTTTGTTTTTCCTGATTTTTATCTTTTAATAGTTGAGGACCAATTTATTTAAGAAAAAATCTTTGCTATTTATTTTAAAATTGATAGGCTAAATACATGAGGGTTATAGGTGAGAAACATGACAAAAAATAAGAAAAAGCTGTATAAACGACATCCAAAATTGGTGGCCTTCATTATCCTACTGATTGCTTTCGGTGTCTTTTACGGCTGGGGTTCAATTTATTACCAAAAGGGCAGACAAATTGATCACATCGTCAGCTGCATCAACGATCCTAGCAAAAAAATGGCTAAATATGTCGTGGCTTCAGATCCTGATGTTACAGTAACTGACGCTAAATTGAAGCCGCTGCAGCAGTATTTTAAAGAAAATAAACAAGCAGCCAAACAGCTTAGCGCTAACTTGCGCAAGGGCAAATACAGCGATCAGATTAAGCTGATCGAATCCGGGACGTATTTCTTCCTGTTTCCAAAATATAGTCTGCGTATCCAAGTTTACCGCCCGCAAGTGGAAACCAACCATGCAGGCTCTACTTTAATTGTGGATAAAGAAAGTTTTGGCAAAATGGAAGGTGCCGATCAGAACTTCTACTCTGATTTGGGGCTGATTTTCCCAGGACGCTATCACTTGCTAGTTAAAACCAAGGTTTCTGGTCGCAAGCTCAAGGCCGATGCGATCGTCAACATTTGGTCAAATAAGACGATCAACATGATTATTAAGACAGGAACTTTCCAAATCCGCAGCGTTCCAAACGGCGTCGTCTATATTAACGATCGCAAGGTGAAGACGCTCGACAAATATGGGCAGGTCACCTTCAAGAATTATCCGCTGGCCAAAAACATGGAGCTTTACATCAAATCAACCTATAATGGCAAAACCATTAAGTCCGAAAAGGTAAAAGACTTGTCTTCATCGATTGAGACTGAATTTTCTAATAGTGACGACGATGATGAAGACTATGGTACGCCAAGCAATTATGATGGTAATCAAAAGCAGGACGTTTATCAGGATGTAGAAGGCGACTACATTGTTAATCCAATCTGGCCGGGGTTGATTGATCAAACCGAGGCTGCACAGCTGCTCTACAATAACTACACTAAGCCTGATGAGACTACTTTTGAAAATGGCAAGGACAATCAAGCTTACAAAGATTTGAAGAAGCAGGTGAAGGCCTTTAAGAAGGACAAGAAGAACCTTAAGCTAACAGTAACGATCACTAAGATCATGCCTGCTGGCAGCAATTACAGCGATGTCTCTTATCAACTTGTGTATAAGTATCGTGAAAAAGGCAAAAAGCACAAGAAAGTTATCAACTATGAGGGTGCAATTTTCCACAACAGTTCACAAACGCAGGTAATTAAATCCCTCGGAAAACAGACAAAATAAAAACAAGACCTTCGGGTCTTGTTTTTTAGTGTTTGAGAAAATGACGCAGCCAACCAAAACGGCGGCGTTTTTTCTTTTTTGTTTTTAAAAATTCTTGTGCTTGAACAACGTTTTCGTTTTTAACAGGCTGCTGGGTGAAGTTGTTGATAACTTTGCGCGGCTTGAATTTTTCGGGATGATCAATTGCTTCCAGCATGATATCGGGTCGCATGTAGCTGAGCCTTTCTTCTTCATAGGAATTCAGAAGAAAGACCAGAATATCGTTGATGTCGCAAATTACGTGCCAGGCCTGGTCTTTGCTGGTCTTAAAATTGCTGGCATGAACGGCTTCATTGCCGATACGTCGCACTTCGTCGAACAAGTTGTAGATACTCAGTGGATAAGTCAGATTTTCTCGCAAATATTGGATGTTGCTGCGCAGATTTCGCTGCTGACCGGAAGGGATCGGATAATATGGGTTCAAGTTTTCCCAGTCGATAATCTTGCGTGTTACGCTTTCGAGCAATCTCCGGGCGTTGATCATGGCGTCGCGGTAATCATCAATCTCGTAAAGCTTGCGAATTTTGTCGGCTGTAGAGAATTCTTTTTTTAAGAGTTTGCTATTTTTTAAATAAGCAAAATTTGCTTCTACCATGGGCTTTTCCCTCACTTTTCTTATTACTGATTATAAACTTTTTTACGAAATACCGTTGACAAAATCCAGGCATTAAAGGGCGTTGATTTTTCTGTGGAAAAAGGCAAATTTGTGGGCATCATGGGTGCGTCTGGTTCAGGAAAAAACACTTTGCTCAACATTTTATCCACATTGGATAAGCCGACCACGGGCAGTGTTTACGTTAATGGTCAAGACATTACCAAGCTGCGCAAAAATGAGATGGCCGACTTTCGCGGCAAGGAGATTGGTTTTATTTTCCAAGATTTTAACCTGTTGGAGAATTTAACCAATCGTGAAAATATTGCTCTGCCGCTTGCCCTGCAAAATGTTAAGTCCAGAATGATTAATGATCGAGTTGATGCGATTGCGAGCCGATTAGGGATAGAACAGATTTTAAATAAATATCCAGCAGAAATTTCTGGTGGACAAAAGCAACGGGTCGCATCAGCTAGAGCTTTGGTTCATAATCCAGCTATTTTGTACGGGGATGAGCCAACAGGTGCGCTTGATTCAAAAGCAGCGACTGAATTGCTTGAGACCATGGCTGACTTGAACCATAAGGATCACGTTTCAATTTTGATGGTAACGCATGATCCTTACTCAGCTTCTTATGCACAAAGAATTTTGTTCATCAAAGATGGTCGCATTGGTAAAGAACTGCTGAAAGAAAATAAGAGCAATGAAGAATTTTACCAGGATATTGAAGAATTTTACCAGGATATTATCGCTGAATTGGGCAGACGTTAGGAGGGGTTTGAATGCTTTGGAAATTATCTTTTACCGGTCTTAAAAGCCGCTTTAAAGATTACGCGGTTTTATTCCCTGGTTTGACTTTGGCTAGTGCCATCTTTTATATGTTTATGACGATCGCGCTGAATCCTGCCTTTTTAAAAGGAGCATTGAAAATTTCATTTACAATTACGCATTTCGTCTTTATGTTTGGGATTGCGCTGCTCGGGTTAATTACGCTGGTTTATGTTAGAAAATATTATGTAAATGCATTCATCTCTATCCGCTTGAATACATTCCTGCGCCTTATCCTCGCTTTTTCGCCAATATCTGCCCTCAACCTGCTTAATAACGCACCAGAAAAAACTAATCTTTCCCGATACTGGCAGGACAACTTTACAAGAACGTCAACC